>NZ_MULM01000097.1:0-23615 GCF_002029345.1 Pseudomonas sp. VI4.1 | reverse complement strand
CGGGGTGACAGTCTCTATCTGTGGCGACTGACACACCGCATTCGCGAGCAAGCCCGCTCCCACAGGGGGGGTGGTGACTCTGATAATCAAAGGTGCGGAAATCTGACCCACAGGTTTACAATCGGGACTCCTGATCAGGAGTATCCCTGTGCTGACTCATCTCGATTCCCAAGGTCGCGCCAACATGGTCGACGTCACCGAAAAAGCCGTGACGTTCCGCGAAGCCACGGCCCAGGCGCTGGTGCGCATGCTGCCCGACACCCTGCAAATGATCGTCAGCGGCGGTCATCCCAAGGGTGATGTATTTGCCGTGGCGCGCATCGCCGGCATTCAGGCGGCGAAGAAAACCAGCGATCTGATCCCCCTGTGTCATCCGTTGCTGCTCACCGGCGTCAAGGTCGAACTCAGTGCCGAAGGCGACGATACGGTGCGCATCGTCGCGCGCTGCAAGTTGTCCGGGCAGACCGGCGTCGAGATGGAAGCCTTGACCGCCGCCAGTGTCGCGGCGCTGACGATCTATGACATGTGCAAGGCCGTGGATCGCGGCATGACCATCGAAAGCGTACGTTTGCTGGAGAAACTCGGCGGCAAGAGCGGCCATTTCCAGGCGGATCAGCCATGAACGTCACCGTGAAGTTTTTCGCTCGTTATAGAGAAGCACTGGGCGTCGACTCGGTGAGGGTTGAAGGCGACTTCGCCACCGTTGATGACGTGCGCGCACTGCTGGTCCAGCGTGACGGTGCCGAAGTGCTGAGCGAGCAGAACCTGATGTGCGCGCGCAACGAAGACCTGTGCCAGCTCGACGAGCCGGTGAGCGATGGCGACGAAGTGGCGTTTTTCCCGACGGTAACCGGAGGCTGAGTCATGGCGATTCGCGTGCAGTCCACGGCGTTCGATCCGGGTGCTGAAGTCAACGCCATGCATGCCGCCAATGTCGGCGTCGGTGCGGTGGTGAGTTTTGTCGGCTACGTGCGCGACTTCAATGAGGGGCTGGATGTGGCCGGGATGTTTCTGGAGCACTACCCCGGCATGACCGAAAAAGCCCTCGGCAAGATCGCGGTTGAGGCGCAGCAGCGCTGGCCGTTGCTCAAGCTGGAAGTGCTGCATCGTATCGGCGCCCTGGAACCGGGCGAGCCGATCGTCTTCGTCGGCGCCGCCAGCGCCCACCGCCAGGCGGCATTCGACGCCTGCGCCTTTGTCATGGACTACCTGAAAACCCGCGCGCCGTTCTGGAAGAAGGAACACACCAGCGATGGCGCGCGTTGGGTGGAAGGGCGTGACAGTGATCATGCGGCGGCGGATCGCTGGAAGCAGTAAGTTCTGTGGCGCTTTCCAGTACGCCTTCGCTGGCAAGCCAGCTCCTACAGGTTTTGTGTCGTGCACCACCTATCATGCGATTGACACCCTGACCTGTAGGAGCTGGCTTGCCAGCGAAGAGGCCATCCGCAACACCCGATTTCCGCCTGACCCACCTCCCGACCACCTCCCGACCACCGGCCGGCACATCTTTACTCCCCCCAATTGACGCCTAATACATAAAAGTCCAGTATGGATTTATAAGTACAAAAAAGGCCTCCCCCCCGTTTCTGCTCTTTCTTCTGTCTTGCCAAACCAACAACAACCCGCGAGAGAACGAACATGAAGAAATTCCCCCTCATCACCGGTCTGGCCCTGAGCCTGTTGGCGTGCAGCACGCTGTTTGCCGCCGAGAAAACCCTGCGCATCGGTATCGAGGCGGCCTATCCACCGTTCGCATCGAAAAACGCCGAAGGCAAGATCGTCGGTTTCGACTATGACATCGGCAATGCCCTGTGCGCGCAGATGCAGGTCAAGTGCCAGTGGGTCGAAGGCGAGTTCGATGGCCTGATTCCTTCCTTGAAGGTGAAGAAGATCGACATGGCGCTGTCGTCCATGACCATCAACGAAGACCGCAAGAAGTCGGTGGATTTCACCCACAAGTACTACTTCACCTCATCGCGCCTGGTGATGAAGGAAGGGGCGGTGGTGGATGACCAGTACGCCAGCCTCAAAGGCAAGACAATCGGCGTGCAACGCGCAACCACCACCGATCGTTACGCCACCGAGGTGTTTGAGCCCAAAGGCGTCAACGTCAAGCGTTACAGCAACAACGAAGAGATCTACATGGACCTGGCGGCCGGTCGCCTCGACGCGATTTTTGCCGACACCATTCCGCTGAATGACTTCCTGACGATGCCCCGTGGCAAAGGCTATGCGTTTGTCGGGCCGGAGCTCAAGGATCCGAAATACGTGGGCGAGGGCGCCGGGATTGCGGTGCGCAAAGGCAACGCCGAATTGGTCACCCAACTGAACACGGCCATCGACGGTATTCGCGCCAGTGGTGAATACCAGAAGATTTCCGAGAAGTACTTCAAGTCTGATATCTACGGCGACTGATAGACCGCCTTCGCTGCGGTGCGGCGATCCGACAAGCCAGCTCCTACAGGGGATCTTCAGGGAACGCCAAGTTGCTGAACGACGCGGATTCCGTGTAGGAGCCGGCTTGCTGGCGAAGACGGCGGCACAGTCGATAGAAGTGGTGACTGACAGACCGCTTTCGCTGGCAAGCCAGCTCCTACATGGGGGCTGCGACGCACACACAGCCAATAGAAAATGCGTGAGCCGGCTCCGGGCGGCGTTCCGGCAAAGAGGCCTTTGGCTTATTCAAAATTCAGGACATCACCGAAATTTTAATCCCTGCTTAACCGGCCTGTCGTCTATTCCCCGATACCCACCCGTGCGCGCCAGACTCTCAAAGGTCGGGGCCAGCGTGTAGACTTTGGGCAATCGATATTCAGAAGGGAAACGCAATGAGCGAGGAAACAATGCGGTTGGGCCGGGAACGGCGCTATCTGGTGTTACTGGGCGCCATCTGCCTGGCGCTGATCGGCGGCGCGCTGTACATGCAAATCGTCCTGGGCGAGGCGCCGTGCCCGCTGTGCATCCTGCAACGCTACGCCTTGCTGCTGATTGCGATCTTCGCCTTCATCGGCGCGGCCATGCGCACCCGCCGCAGCATCACGGTGTTCGAAACCCTGGTGGTGATCAGCGCCCTGGCGGGCGTCGGGGTGGCCGGGCATCACGTCTACACCCAGTTCTATCCGACCGTCAGCTGCGGCATCGATGTGCTGCAACCGATTGTCGACGGTTTGCCGCTGGCGAAGCTCTTCCCGCTGGGCTTCCAGGTCGACGGCTTCTGCTCGACGCCGTACCCGCCGATTCTTGGCCTGTCCCTCGCCCAATGGGCGCTGGTCGCCTTTGTACTGGTGGTCATTCTTGTGCCGCTGCTCACTTCGCGTAACCGCAGAGGGTTGCGCTAAGCCCTGCTGCGCCTACTGCGTAAAAAGCCAAAAACGCCCCGGTCCTCGTCAAGAGCGCCGGGGCGTTTTGCATGGCAGAGGGCAGGCGAAAAGACCTTGATGCGCGACAAGTCGGGCGGCGGCATGTGTGCGACATGTTGTCACAGCGCAAGTGTCGCAGGACATTTCCAGGCCGTGAATTCGCGCCAGTCTACGAAACAAAAAGCCGGTTTTTCAACAGCCGGCGGCTGCGACCTTGAAACGCCCGAACAGGCAGTTTTAACAGGGCTCGGCGAATTGCCGGAGCCCTTGTCGCATAGGGGTTAGGGGCGGGTCGAAGGACGACGTAGAGCCTTCGATACTGTCTGAACTGAGCGCGGTAGACCTACTATTTTTGGTGTTTTTGTTGCGAATAAATTTCGATAACATGCCGGACTTTTGCGAAATTCGTGAATGATTGTTGCTGAAATGGATAAAAATTATTTCGGGATGAGACATGGTTTATGAATCGCTACGTCACTACAATCGCCCGCACTGAATTCCCGGCACTGCTCACCCTTACACAGGTGCACGAGCAGGAATAGGGCGTCGAGAGGCCGGATGGCTTCATGCGACTCCCAGGTGTCGGTGCCTTCCACTATCCGCACCAAATGGAATTGGTCTGTAACAAGGCCTTTGACCACGAATTCGAATAAGAACTCACCGCTGTCCCAGGATTTGTCGAGCAGCGTCTGACGCGCGACGGGCAGCCCTTATTCAATCCAAGAAAAATGCCAACCCTTGGCAGGGTGAAGTGTTGGCGATCAAAACCCAACTGCATTGCGCAAGCTGCTTTAGAGGTCGTGAGATGAGTAAAAACAGGTACCCCAGACTACTAGGCTTATTGCCGCTGATCGGCGCGTTGCTGCTGTCAGGCTGCAACATGACCTTGCTCAATCCAACAGGCCAGGTTGGCCTGGAGCAGCGCAACCTGATCATCACCGCAACGTTGCTGATGCTGTTGGTCGTGGTCCCGGTCATCGTCATGACCTTCCTGTTCGCCTGGAAATACCGCGCGACCAACACTGACGCGGTGTACACGCCGAAGTGGTCGCACTCCACCAAGATCGAGATCGCGGTGTGGGCTGTTCCAGTGCTGATCATCATTGCCCTGGGTTACGTCACCTACGTGTCGACCCACGCTCTGGACCCTTACAAGCCGCTGGAATCCGACGTCAAGCCGATCACCATTGAAGTGGTCGCGCTGGACTGGAAGTGGGTGTTCATCTACCCGGAGCAGGGCATCGCCACGGTCAACAAGATCGTGTTCCCGACGAATACCCCGGTCAACTTCAAGGTGACGTCGGACTCGGTAATGAACTCGTTCTTCATTCCGGGCCTGGGCGGCCAGATCTACGCGATGGCCGGCATGCAGACCAAGTTGCACCTGATTGCCAACCGTGACGCTGAAATGGAAGGCATCTCCGCCAACTACAGCGGCGCAGGTTTCACCGGCATGAAATTCAAAGCGATCTCAACTTCTCAGGAAAATTTCGACGCCTGGGTAAGCGAAGTCAAAAAGGCACCTAAACAGCTGGAAAAAGCTGAATACGAAGCCCTTTCCAAGCCAAGCCAGAACAACCCAGTCGAACTCTACTCCTCGGTCACGCCGAACCTGTTCCAGATCATCGTCGACAAGTACGAAGGCATGAATCCGGGCAAGCCGATGCACCACGAGAAGAAAGAGAAAGAAGTGGCCCACAACATGGAAGGGATGGACATGAGTTCGCATTCAGCTGCCGGGGCAGAGGAGTAAACGATGTTTGGTAAATTAAGTTGGGAAGCGGTCCCGTTCCATGAACCGATCGTGATGATAACCATCGCCATGATCGCGCTCGGTGGTCTGGCGCTGTTCGCTGCAATCACCTACTTCAAGAAGTGGACCTACCTGTGGACCGAGTGGCTGACGTCGTCGACCACAAGAAAATCGGCGTGATGTACATCATCGTCGCCATGGTCATGCTGCTGCGCGGTTTTGCCGACGCCATCATGATGCGTACCCAGTTGGCCATGGCCACCGAGGGTTCGCCTGGCTACCTGCCGCCTGAACACTATGACCAGATCTTCACCGCCCACGGTGTGATCATGATCATCTTCATGGCGATGCCATTCTTCACCGGCCTGATGAACCTGGCAGTGCCGCTGCAGATCGGCGCGCGTGACGTTGCGTACCCGTTCCTGAACTCCCTGAGCTTCTGGCTGCTGGTGTCCGGCGTGGTGCTGATCAACCTGTCCCTGGGCGTCGGCGAATTCGCCAAGACCGGTTGGGTTGCCTATCCGCCGCTGTCGGGGCTGCAATACAGTCCGGGCGTGGGGATGGATTACTACATCTGGGCGCTCCAGCTATCCGGGTTGGGTACGACGCTGACGGGGGTCAACTTCCTGGCCACCGTGCTGAAAATGCGTACCCCTGGCATGAAGCTGATGGACATGCCGATCTTCACCTGGACCTGCACCTGGGCCAACGTCCTGATCGTGGCCTCGTTCCCGATCCTGACCGCTACCCTGGCGCTGCTGACGCTTGACCGTTACATGGATTTCCACATTTTCACCAATGAACTTGGTGGCAATCCAATGATGTACGTCAACCTGTTCTGGGCTTGGGGTCACCCTGAGGTGTACATCCTGATCCTGCCGGCGTTCGGCATTTTCTCGGAAGTCATCTCGACCTTCACCGGCAAGAAACTGTTCGGCCACCACTCGATGGTCTACGCGTCGGGCGCAATCTCGATCCTGGGCTTCATGGTCTGGCTGCACCACTTCTTCACCATGGGGTCGGGTGCCAGCGTCAACGCCTTCTTCGGTCTGGCGACGATGCTGATTTCGATCCCGACGGGGGTGAAGCTATTCAACTGGCTGTTCACCATCTACCAGGGCCGCCTGCGTTTCACCAGCCAGGTGCTGTGGACCCTGGGCTTCATGGTGACCTTCGCCATCGGCGGCATGACCGGCGTACTGCTGGCCATCCCGGGTGCTGACTTCGTGCTGCACAACAGCCTGTTCGTGATCGCGCACTTCCATAACGTGATCATCGGCGGCGCGGTATTCGGCTACATCGCAGGCTTTGCGTTCTACTTCCCGAAAGCGTTCGGCTTCAAGCTGCACGAAGGCTGGGGCAAGGCTGCATTCTGGTTCTGGATCACCGGCTTCTTCGTCGCGTTCATGCCGCTCTATGTTCTGGGCTTCATGGGCATGACCCGTCGTCTGAACGCCACCACCAACCCTGAGTGGGTACCGTACCTGTACGTTGCCATGTTCGGTGCGGTGATGATCGCCGTCGGTATCGCCTGCCAGCTGATCCAGCTCTACGTCAGTGTGCGTGACCGCAACAAGCCAGAGAACATGTGCGAACACGGTGACCCGTGGAATGCCCATACCCTGGAATGGTCGACCTCGTCGCCACCACCGTTCTACAACTTTGCCGTGCTGCCGAAAGCCGACTGCATCGACCCGTTCACCGAGGCCAAGGAAGACGGCACCGCGTACAAGGCTCCGGCCAAGTACGAGCCGATCCACATGCCTAACAACACCGCGACCGGTGTGGTCATGGGCGCGCTGTTGACCGTGTTCGGTTTCGCGATGATCTGGCACATCTGGTGGCTGGCCATCGTCGGTCTGGTTGGCACCGTGGTGTATTTCACCATCCATGCCGCCCGCGACGATCAGGGCTACATGGTGCCGGTGGATGTCATCGAGCGCATCGAAGCCGAGCAGCACAAACGTCTGGTAGCGGCCGGGAAAGTCCCAGCCACCGCCACCCGTGTTGAAACCTCGTTGGAACAGGCTTAAACCATGTCGAACTTAGTGACCAATGCTGGACACACCCATGTCGATGGACATGGGCATGATGACCATCACCACGACTCGGGCGAGATGACCGTATTCGGTTTCTGGCTCTACCTGATGACCGACTGCATTCTGTTTGCGTCGATCTTCGCGGTGTACGCGGTACTGGTTAACAACGTAGCGGGCGGCCCGTCGGGCGCCGACATTTTCGAGCTGCCATACGTGCTGGGCGAAACCGCTCTGCTGTTGTTCAGTTCGATCACCTACGGCTTCGCCATGCTGGCGTTGTTCAAGGGCAAGAAGAATCAGGTGCTGGCTTGGCTGGGCATGACCTTCCTGTTGGGCGCCGGCTTTATCGCCATGGAGATCAACGAGTTCCACCTGCTGATCTCCGAAGGCTTCGGCCCTAGTCGTTCCGGCTTCCTGTCCGGGTTCTTCACCCTGGTCGGCACCCACGGTCTGCACGTGACCAGCGGTCTGATCTGGATGGCGATCATGATGTACCAGGTGCAGAAAAACGGCCTGACGGCCACCAACAAGACCCGTCTGAGCTGCCTGAGCCTGTTCTGGCACTTCCTGGACGTGGTGTGGATCTGCGTATTCACCGTTGTTTATCTGATGGGGACTATGTAAATGGCTAACGCACACGCCCATGACGCCCATGACGCCAGCCACGGCAGCGTCAAGTCCTACGCGATCGGCTTCATCCTGTCGGTGATCCTGACCGTCATTCCTTTCGGCCTGGTGATGTACCCGTCGCTGCCGAAAGCCATGACCCTGTGGATCGTGCTGGCTTTCGCAGTCATCCAGGTGCTGGTGCACCTGGTGTACTTCCTCCACCTGGACCGCTCCGCCGCCCAGCGTAACAACGTGATCGCGTTTGTTTTCGCAGCATTGGTAATCGTCCTGTTGGTAGGCCTGTCGCTGTGGATCATGTTCAGCATCCACACCAACATGATGGCGCACTGAGGTAAGTCCGGATGTCCTTGAAGCACTTTATCCAAATCACCAAGCCGGGGATCATTTTCGGTAACGTGCTTTCAGTGGCAGGCGGATTTTTCCTGGCCTCCAAAGGGCATGTCGATCTGGCCATCTTCCTGGCTGCGATGATCGGCACGTCCCTGGTAGTGGCTTCCGGTTGCGTGTTCAACAACTGCATCGACCGCGACATCGACCTGAAGATGGAACGCACCAAGAACCGGGCGCTGGTCCAGGGCTTGATCTCCCTGAAACTGGCCCTGGCCTTTGCGACCGTCCTGGGTGTTTTCGGCGTTGCACTGTTGTACAAGGTGGCCAACCCCTTGGCCGCTTTGTTCGCGGTAATCGGCTTCGTCATCTACGTCGGCTTCTACAGCCTGTACCTCAAGCGCAAGTCGGTCCACGGCACGCTGGTGGGCAGTCTGTCGGGGGCGATGCCGCCGGTGATTGGCTACGTCGCTGTGACCAACAGCTTCGACATGGCCGCCCTGACGCTGCTGGTGATGTTCAGCCTGTGGCAGATGCCGCATTCCTACGCCATTGCGATCTTCCGCTTCAACGATTACCTGGCCGCATCGATCCCGGTGCTGCCGGTGAAGCGCGGGATTGAAGTGGCGAAGAAGCACATCCTGCTCTACATCCTGGCGTTCCTCGTGGCGACCTTGATGCTGACCTTCAGCGGTTACGCCGGCATGAGCTACCTCGCCGTCGCCGCGGCCATGGGCATGTACTGGTTGTACATGGCCTGGACCGGCTACAAGGCAGTGGATGACACGGTCTGGGCACGCAAGCTGTTCGTGTTCTCGATCTTCACCATTACCGCGTTGAGCGTGATGATGTCGCTGGACTTCCAGGTGCCGAGTGAGTTGTTGCTGACTTACGCGCCTTAAGCGTCGGATGCTGTAAAAGAAAAACCCCGCCTTCGAGAGAAGTGCGGGGTTTTTTATTGGCGGTTTTCTGGTGGGCCGGGTTGCCGCCTTCGCGAGCAAGCTTGCTCCTACAGCAGATCGGGGTCAGCCCCTCATTCTGAGTACGGCGCTGAACTTCTGTAGGAGCAAGCTTGCTCGCGAAGGCGGTCTGACAGACGGCAATCAATGGGCAGGTAAACAGCAGAAATTTCCCACGAGGCTTTCAGGTTGTCGGTCAGAAATCACCTCTCTAACCTCGGGACGTTAGCAACTCTGGAGAGCTCAGATGACGAAGCCCCTTAGCGGCCACGTCCTCTCAACCGCCTTGGACACACTGGTCAAAACCCTTTAAATCAGGCAGATGAAGCTGCGCTTGTGAGCGCGGCCAAAGCTGTTTGGTACTCGAATTCGAATCTTGAAAGCGAAGTAACAGCATTTCTGAGCCGCCGCTCCGATGAAGTGGAGGTTAGACGCGCAGGGTATCTGCTCGAACGAATTACTCGCTTTGCCTGCGTTTCTGATCTGCGGGTATCGGATCGAAAAACCGCCCTTCGAAAGATGGGCGGTTTTTTTATTTCTAAAGCCTGGTGGGACAAATAGCGTGCGGCGAGGGACACATTTTCGTTCCGTGGGACGGTGAAGAAATATTACGCCGTCTGGTGCAACTCCTGATGTAGCTTGCTCAAGAACAACTCATCGGATAGGTCAATTTCAACAACGCTGAAAGGCATTGGAAGTGCATCCACACACAGGGCGAGCGGTATTTGGCCATTAGCAACGGACGTCAGGCATATTGAGTGACTCGAACCGACATGCCAACTAGACCTTGGTGTCTGCCGGATCAGTTTACGTAACTCTTGAGAACGCATTGAGGTAAGCATGTCCTGGCCTGAACACTTGGCATAGGCTTCGCACATGCACCAATGGCCTACGATATCGGAATCGGCTAAGGTCAGGCAGGAGCCCTCGTCGTCAAGGAATGTCTTGCGAAGATAATTGTTCAAAACGCCGCTCCTTTCCAATAGGCCCTCGCCTTCGATATCGACGCCAACCCTGCTGTTCCTTGACGCTGCAACACAGACGTACCCACAAGCATGACTCAAGCTGAATTGCAGGCTGTGCCCATCTAAATAGGGCCTGCCATTTTGTTCGATAAGAATAGGTAAATGCCGCGGCACCGAGTTGAGTAAACTGGATATCACACTGCGAAGGAGGGCTCTTCCCAGTATGAATTCCGTTTTGCTTGTTCCGTCTTTGATGCCATGGGCACGAAGCAACTCATCATCTGACAAGAGCGATTCCAAATACGAGGGCAAGCCGCAGTGCTTGAGCTTGAAAGTGGGGGCGGCTACTACGAATACATTCAGGTCAGGCATAGAGGTGTTTAGTGGTTGATGCCAATGAGCGGTAGTTCGCGCGCTGGAAGCTTGAGTTTATTGCTTTCCCTCACCGCGCACCTTGGTATAAGAAATTCCATAAGCGACCACTGCTGAGAGCGTCAGCCAGGCCGTCATGAAAATAATTGCATTTTGAAGACCAATCAAATAGATGAGTCCACTGACTATCAAGGTGCCTACGCTTCCTCCTAGTGCACCTAGCGCGCTCCAGTAACTAAATATTTTTCCGGATTTGTCATCGTCTATGTCGTGCTGAATGGCTGTGATCAGGGGGATGTCAATGACAGTAGCTGAGAGCCCTATCAACAGGCTGGCAATAAGCGCCAGTACTAAGGCAGGCATGCCTGTAAAAGAATTCACGACGAGAATGATAAGTGCCAGAGCAAGAATTATTTCTCCGCAGAACGCCAGTCTCAAATTATTCGAGATCCGTAATTTTCCAATAATCAAAGAGCTAATAAGCTCGCCGATCCCACAAGCTACCATCAGGCTGCTATAAAATGTAGCAGGTTGATTCAGTGTATTGACTGCATACAGAGGAAGCGCTATTTGCAGGGTGCCGCGCCAGGACACTGTGTAAAGAAAATAGCTGGTGATTCTTACCATTAACGCTCGATGCGTGAGTAACTCTTCCCAGCCACCGCGTAACTGTTGCAGCATGGAAAATGCAGTTCGAGCGGCAGTGCGCGTCACGTGCCCCTTGATGCTCGTCAGGGCTATTTGCGAAAAAAAGAATATTAACGCACAGACAATCAGGGCGTTGGCCGGCGCTACGTTTAGCGCGCCTGTAAAACCTACTAAACCAGCTCCCAGAAAAAAACAAGGCCAAAGCACACTTTGCACCAGTCCATTAGCGAGTATTAACTCTTTCTTTTCCACAATGCTAGGAACATAGGCTTTGCTTGCCGGTTTCGACAGAGCATAGGTGGATGTCACAACGGCGCCAATGAGCGTAAGAAAGAAGATGTCCAGAGTATTCATGAACACAAGCAACGCTAGAATCAGTACACCTGACCCACGGACTACATCACAAAATACCATCAGCTTTCTGCGATCATATTGGTCGGCAACCGCACCGCCCAAAATGCCCAAGATACCTCTTGGAAAGGTCACACAAAACGCGACGATACCCAACGTACTTGCTGACGCTCCCATCGTCAGCGCTAAAAATGTTACCAGCACTCCAAAAAAACCGTCGCCAACGCTCACCAGTACCTGGCTTAGAAAAAATCTTGTGAAGTTCGGTTGACCAAGAAGCTTTCTGTAACTTAACTCGTCCGTTTCCAGTTTTATGTCTAAAGCCATTTAAGAACATCCCAGGTTTTTTCTTAACAGCGAAAGGGTGCGGCGTTCATGAACTGCCAGCTTTTCGCATCTCGATACGATTGATCCGACATTTATGCGGCGTGTGATTTCAGCCTTGGCCATGGCGTATTTTATGACCATTGCCTCAGCAGCGATGTCATTTAAGTGGGAAGCAGCGACTTGATCCCCCAAGACACGTTCGGCAAATCTTGAAAACAAACTTCGCGACCCGGAGTATATTGAAAATGCCTCATGTATTTTTTTTGCGCGAATGCTAACCGATTCGTATGGGTTGTTCGCAATCCATTCTATTTCCGTAAGCAGTTTGTAACTATCCTCCATTGAAGATAAGTAAGTTGCGCACTTTTTAATGGCGGCGTCACGTCCGCTCTCAGTGGTGTCGATCTTGACCGGATTGAAATATCTGATCAGGCGTGCGCCATTGTTGTTGAAATACCTCTCGATGTAGCTTTTATCGTAGCGATACGTTCTCAATATAGAGGAGGGGTCATCATCAATCACCTCCCAAACGGAGTGTGCGCGTTGTCCGGATAGCACAATCGAGTGGTTAAGATGTTCCATGTGGTATTCAGGGCAATGTGGTAAATAAAATACACTGCCCATGACGATGGCGAATGGAACCTTCTCAAAGTGCTCAGTTAGATCGTCGCCCGCCGCCTCGAACGTTTCGTACGTCTTCAGGTTTTGTTGCCAGCCTGTCAAAGACAGTCCCTCGTTATCTATTGAGGGCGTCAAAAAAGCATACTTGGGTTTGTGATTCAGGATATGGTCTTCAAAAATACGGTCTGTCGAAGCAAGTGAATTATAAAATAGCAGATCGACGTCAGCGCCACACTTGTCCAGAAATACGACGGCTTGTCTTCGCCAACAATCCAGAAAACGCCTGTCATAATGTTCAGTGTCATAGGGGAATGGCTGGCTTTCGATGTCCAATGTTTTCTGATTAAGCGCCATGGGCTAATGCTTCCATCAAAAACCTCCACGAAGATATTTTTATTCCGTCGAGCTTCGCTGCGTTGATTTCCAGCCAGCCGTCAAGCACCTTGAATAGAAGCGTACTTTCATTATCTATCCAGGTCTCTGGGCTTTCATTCAATGTGGCGTTTGCCGGCGCCACGCTTGCTTCGGTGACAAAAATTATATTGCCTTCCAGGGATAACCGTGCACCCGTAGCTCGGCCACACGCTCTGATGATACTAAGGTTCTCCGATACGGTTTTTAGTTTGCTTAAACTCCGTTCCCCCAATGAAGGAAATCCTATCGTAGTGGCAACGTTTTCATCCTGCTTTCTTGCCATTGAATTCCACTGGCTTCGATTTTCGATAACATGGGGCAGGCCAGCGAATATCTTCTTTATCACCTTTAACCACACCGAACTGGCACAGTCCGTGGGAGTTACTTTTATGGATGCTTGTTCAATGATATCGCCTTGGTCAAACACCTCGGTCATGAAATGATAAGTCACGCCTACGTGTTCTTCGCCATTTTTCAGAGCATAAAAAATCGGTGCTCCTCCGCGATATTCAGGTAACAGGGAAGGGTGGATGTTAATCATGCCGTACTTGCTTAATTCCGAAAGTGATGCATCTAATTTCGAAAGGTAAGTCATTACAAGAATCATGTCAGGTTGGAAAGTCACCAAGGCCGCTCTTAACCTCTCGGCGGACTCAACAGGCTCTATATGTTGGGCGTCACCCTCCCATTCTTTACAGGCAGATTGCGAGGCAAAAACCATCAGGTCTTCAGGCTCAGTAATGCCCTGTAAGAGAGGGACCAATGACAATCCCTGTATCCCACATATGTAGGCGATGCGACAAGTCATGCTAATTCTACCGAGCCGTATTTTTCGCGAAGCAAGTTGATTGTTTGCCGAGGTGTAGCAAAATTGCTCATGATCAAATCCTCCTCGTCGAGTTCGAAGTTGAGTTCGTTCTCCAGCATGGCAATGATTTGGATGATTTTTATAGAGTTGACCCGCATTTCGGATAGGGATGAATCCATATCGACCGTCAGCGCAGAACCTATAACGTTCCCGATGACCCGAAATACGGTTTCTTGAATAAAGTCCATAGCACAATGTTCCTTTTTTAGATTCCGTTACGCATTTTTTAGTTTTTCAGGCCAGTTACGATTATCAGGACCATACTGTTCATGCAAAGCTGCACGCCATCGATCAATTCCGAAAGCTACACAGCCAGAATGCAAAAAGTTTTTTTCATCATTGGTGACTTCAAACTTTTCACATAACGTATCCTGGCAATTGTTGAACGACGCTATGGAACTCGCGTTGCCGTTGGCAGAAATGAATTCCAGTTCGTACTTTGCGTCCGCCATTAATTGCACCGCGCCTTTGGTTTTCATGTCGTCATAATGAAAAAAGGGATCGCGAGCGGTCACGACCTGACCATAAAGACCAAGCGAGCAAAAAAGGTCCCAGATTTCATCCATGAAGCCCAGTCGCTTGCTTTCCACGTACGCTTGGCTGCCCATGAACACTATTTCACGCATGGTGAATTCGTTGCGACGGAAGGTGTTGAGTCGCCACTGAATCTCATGTCGAAAGCATCGCCCCTTCAACGTAAACATGATTTCCGATTGCACGGTTTGCTGGGTTTCTGCGTAACAGTGGTAGCAAACACATGGCTGTAAGAAGGCGCCATGATTCTGAAATAAATTAGCAGGAATGGTCGATGACTGGGATTCGCGAATTTCTTTAATCAGGGTGTAGTTATGGGGTATTTGCGTGACACCATAAACATTCTGCGGGAAATTTTTATGGTAGCCATTTCTTTCCATTATGTCAGCTGTATAAATCGATGCATATTCCCGCACCTGGGCACCGTGACGAACCGCTACTTCAAGCAGTAACCTGTCTATGGCCTCCATCAGGCGTACATCATTTCCATCGTAATAGTCTGCGGAGTTGTCAGGGTATTTGGCCTTGGATTCGCCATTCGGGCGCGCATGGACTTTTAATGTTTTTTGAGCAGATATTTTCGAAACCAGCAAAGCGTCGATGAGTTCGTCCAGATCAACGTTGATCTTGTCCCGCTCTGCCAAATCTTGAGTGTCAATATCGATTAGTGTGGCGTGCTCACGTTCGAGGTATTTAACACATTTCACCGATTCGCTGATGTACGGAATGCGCTCCAGCAACTCACTCAGTCGCCCGTTCATTATTTTGGCGGGTAGTGCCGCTTTTATTTGGTTCAAGTCGCTGCTTGAAATCTGCTTTGCAAACATATTCATTTTACATCCACCGTTGTTTGTAAGATATTACGCCGAGTTTTTCTTTGGCCAGAATTTCATACGTTACATCGCGTTGTGGTGGATGAAATTGCGCAGCTTTTATATCCTTGAAGATACTCGATAACGGATTTTCATTTGACAGGCTGTTGATTCCGGTTATTTTCATGGCGCTTGAAACTAACAGCTCTGACTCGCGGGCGATGACTTCCTTGGCAATGAGACTGATTCTGTTGACGTTTAAATCTACATCCTCCTTGCTGGCCAGAAAATCATCCAGCACGGAGCAGAAGGAGCGCATCTGCGACTCCATGACTTCCATTGAAATCAGCATTTCAGCAATTGAAAACTGCACGCCGGGGTACTTCGCCAGGACATTGCTTCCGTTGGGTGGGCGTTTTGTGCTGGCGGTATTGATTGCCAAGTCGAGTACTTGACGCGAGATGCCGAGATACACGCAGCACACGTTAAAACGGAACAGGTAGCCTTGGATCGCCAGCGTAGATATAGGGGTGTTCTCGTCACAGATTACAAACGCATCAGGACAAAATGCGTTATCAAATTTTACACTGTTGCTGTGAGTATCCTGCATGGCAACGCTGTTCCAGTCCTCAACAACTGAAACGCCCTCGCCATTTTTGCTTAACATCAACGCAATGACACCAAGGTCGTTCCCCGAGTAGTTTTCGACCATGCAGTACACTGGCAGGTAAGAAACAAAAGGCTCCAGCGATACAAATTTCTTTAACCCCGTTACTCGATACCCGCCTTCGACTTTTCTGGCCCTGATGGGGTACGTTTCTATGTTCAACTGACCAGGTGTCAAAAAATACAACCCCGGCTCGTTTAACGAGCCCATCAAATGACCATGAGTTGATACATCGTCGAGGACGCTGGAGAACGTTTCTCCCTGGCGTGTGGCGATGCCCCATAACGTATAAAGATGCATGGACAGGCTCAGGGCAGACGATGCATCCAATTGCGCCAGATTCGCAATCACAGCCATGTACTCTGCTGCCGTCATATTGTGAAAAATAACCGGGAGCGAATGGATTTTTAGTTCGACCAGTTTTTCAATCCGTTCTTTAATAGGAAGGTGGGCGATGTTCAACTGTTGTAGTTGATCCAGCAGATGTGAAATCTGAGGTCTGATGCGGCTCATGCTCTATGCCTTTTTCAATGATGTGCGTGGATCCCCAGACTTGGAAGTCCATCGAAAATTTGATGTTTCGTGTTTGTCGCGCACGTGAATTTTGCGAGCAAGTGCTGTGCTCGACGTTAAATGTTCGGAGCGTGGAATTACATTACTTAAATACCATGCTCAACAGGACAAGCACGAGGAGACTTATATACACAATCGCGTGAATGCGATCCGGCGTCTTCCCGATCAATGGGGTCGCCAGCCGGATGCCAAACACAGCCCCCAGCGTTAATATACCAAACGCGAGAAGATCGACATAACCGAGGTATCCGGCTCCAAAGTCGTAACCTCCAACTTCCGCTACCAGTACGTATGTCACTGTTCCTGCCAGCGCTACCGGTAGACTAAGAGGATTGGCCATTGAGGTGGCCTGAGTCATGCTCAAGCCGCAGCGCCGAAGCAAGGGAACCGTCATGACACTGCCGCCGACCCCGAGGACAGTTGCAATGGCTCCAATGCCCATGCCGCCCGGTATCGTGGCGAGTTTGCTCAGCTCTTTGGGTTGGTTGTTTGCTATTTGCTCAATGAAGCCACGGCGGAACAGACAATCAACAATAGTGATCGCTAAATATACTACGAACGCCATGCGTAACATTTCGCTATTGAACAGCTGCGCGGTAATAGCTCCGGCAATTGCCCCGAGACCAATGTAGCCGGCAAGAGGCCACAGATAAGGCATTAATAGAGTGCCGGAACGCGCATGTTTTCTTGTACTAATGGATGCATTTACAATCATGACGCAGGTAGAGGTAGCCACAGCAATATGCATTGCTGACTGGGCGATGATGTCATCGGCACCATGCATGGCTAACAAAACCCGATAGAGGACAGGCACTATTACAAAACCGCCCCCAAATCCGAATAAAACGGTGGTGACGCCTGCAAAACAACCAAAAAAACCCAGCAAAATATAGCTCATTACGCTTAATCCAATAAGAATCGCGGCGTAAGATAGGTCACTCGATTGCGAGCGGCTTGAGCATTTGAGCCAACTATGTTTGAGTTTCAGCCACTTTCCGATAAGACATCCCATGCGAAACATTCCGATCCACGTGCTGGATGCTACCCCTCGCTCCGTTGTTGCCATCGGATCCGACTATCCCGATGGATTTTTGCATCCCAGCCATACCCATCGGCGCGCACAGCTCCTCTATGGCGCCAAAGGGGTAATGAAGGTCGTGACAAAGGGTGGCAACTGGATCGTTCCACCCCAGCGTGCAGTGTGGATCCCGCCGCAGGTTGCGCATGAGGTGCTGTACTTTGGGGTGAGTACCAGAAGCCTCTATATTGAGCCCGCTTCCATTCCTTCAACCAGAACCGACTGCCAAGTCATCAGCGTCTCTCCGTTGATGCGCCAGTTGCTGATGGAGTCCGTAGACGTACCGCTTGAATATGAAGAACAGGGCCGGGATGGCGCGTTGATGAGTCTTTTGTTACATGAATTGGCCCGGGCCACAGAATTACCTTTTCATATCCCGCTGCCGATTGATCCGCGTTTATTGTCCCGGTGCCAGGCATTTCTTCAGATGCCCGACATTCATCAATCGCCCCAAGACTGGGCGCGTGACCTATATATGAGTGAGCGCTCGTTCAGCCGTCTGTTCCGCGAGCAGACTACGATGAGCTTCGGTCAGTGGCGTCAGCGTGCCTGCGTTGTCCTTGCATTGGCAAGGTTGTCCGCCGGAGCATCCATTACACGGATAGCCCTTGATTTTGGGTATGAAAGCCCTGCTGCGTTTTCAACAATGTTTCGTAGGATATTGGGGCAAGCCCCAACAGCCTATCTGGACAATTTCTAGCCTCGACAGGGGGGTGTCAGCTGTCGAGCAATCGCAAGAACCGCTCGCGCACCTGGGTGTTATCGCTGTGAGCGACGTTGAAGCGCAGGTAGTGGCTCGCATCCGGCGCCTTACTGAGCAACGTGCCGGGCGCCAGCACCAGATCGATCTCCAGGCCTTTCCTCGCCAGGGTTTCGGCATGATGCCCTTCCGGCAATCGTGTCCAGATAAACAACCCTTCATGGGGCAGCGATGACACCGAGCAACCGGCCTCCAGCAGCCAGCGCGTCACCCGACTGCTCGACTCGTAGAGCCGGTCCACGGTGCGCCGGGTGTGTTTGGCATAACTGCCATCGCTGAGCATCGTGCAGATAATCTGTTCCGCCAATTCCGACGTCATGCCACCGCAGGTCATTTTCAGGGTGATCATCCGTGCGGCCAGTTGGGGCGAAAGCACCGCATAGCTGACCCGACTGTTGGCCGTCAGGGTCTTGGAGAAGCCAGACACGTAACTGACGTTGTCCAGCCCGCCCGCGGCCAGGCGTGGCGTCATGCGTTGCTGCATGTCGCAATACAAATCGTCTTCAAGGATGTGGAAACCGTAACGGTGGCTCAACTCCAGCAAGCGATAAACCTGTGCCGGAGAGAACGAGTGCCCGGTCGGGTTATGCAGGGCGTTGTTGGTCATGTAGAGCACGGGACGATGGGCGATCAGCAATTGCTCGAAGGCCTCCAGGTCCATGCCGTCACAATCCCGGGGGATGGTGATGACCTTGGCTCCGTGCAAGGCCAGGTTGGCGTGCATGGTGAAGTAACAGGGGTCGTCGAGCAGCACTGTATCGCCGGGTTTGACCAGCAGGCGCATCAGCATGTCGATGGCTTGCACGGTGTTGGCCGTGGTGATGATCTGGTCTACCGGCACTTCGATGCCGTGGGTCGACAGCTTCACCCGCAACGCCTCGCGCAGTGGCAGGTAACCGCCGGCAACGCCGTATTCGCCCATGCGCAGGGAGGTTGCGCGCAGGGTGCCGCGCACGGCTTTAAGCAACTCGTCGGCCGGCAGCCACGAGGATGGCAGGAAACCGGCGCCGGGGCGCAGCGCGCCATTGTCCAGCAGCACCGCGCGGCGAACCACGCTGAGGGTGTCTTGAGGTTGCAGGTCGGGGCCGGCATCGGCCTGGATCGGCAGGCTGGAACGGTGCACGAAATGCCCCGAACCCTGGCGTGACACCACCAGTCCCTTGGCCCGCAGGCGGTCCAGGGCATCGACCACCGTGGACTTGCCGACGTTCATCAAATCGGAGAGTTCGCGAATCGGCGGCAGCCTGGAGCCGTGGGGCAGGCCGCCCTGGCTGATCGCAGCGGTCAGCTGATCGACGATCTGCTGCACCAGCGGCGCGCCGGGCTGGAATTCGATGGCGGCGATGACTGCGCGTTGAACCTGCATTTTACTGGTCTCTCCGACAGTAAAGTTCGTTTGATTCTATACGAACTTGCCCTGATCAGAACAAGCCTTCGTCTCTACCATCACCTTACAGACTTTCCGGATTGTCGGTGCCTTTTGGCCTTGGCGATCGCTGGTTCCAG
Organism: Pseudomonas sp. VI4.1; assembly: GCF_002029345.1. Taxonomy (NCBI): domain Bacteria; kingdom Pseudomonadati; phylum Pseudomonadota; class Gammaproteobacteria; order Pseudomonadales; family Pseudomonadaceae; genus Pseudomonas; species Pseudomonas sp. VI4.1. The sequence continues at coordinate 4,052 of NZ_MULM01000097.1, read as the reverse complement.
AGGTGTTGCATGAGTGTTCAAACAACGGTCGCCGTCGCCAAACCGGTGATCAACATCCGCCTGTTCACGATCAGGATCATCACCGCGGTGTCGCTGTTTGCCGTGCTGGGCAAGGCCAACGTGTGGCTCGACACTGCCACCAACAGCATTCTCGCCCTCGGTTATCGGGCCTTGTTGTTGCTCCTGCCCCTGACGTTGCTGGTGCTCGGCCGGCGCTCCCTGAGCGTCACGCTGTTGTGCGCCGCCCTCGGGCTGGTGCTGTTGGCGGTGACCAGCAACCAGGGCATGGTGATGTTCGCCGCGGCGTTGTTTGCCTATGGCATCGCCATCGCCGGTTACCTGATCAAGAGCGAAGCGGCCCAGACCAAGGAAGGTGCAGCCTACAACCGGGTCGCCATGAACATGGGCAGCCTGCTGGCAGGGATGATCCTGCTGTCGCCGCTGCTGACCCCGACCATGTTTTTCCTTGGCGCCGCGAGTTTCGTCCTGCTGTGCCTGCCGATCGCCATGGGCGCCACCTTCACCACCCAAACGGTGGCGGCCAGCCCGGCTGCCCACGATGGCAGTGGCTGGCGCAACAAACTGCCGTGGGTGATCGCCGGGATCATCATGGGGATCAAGCTGTTCGGCGTGTTCTCGATCCTGCCCCAGGCGATCCTGCTCGAGACCGGTGAGTTGCCGGCCTGGTATGGCCTGATGCTGATCCTCAACAGCGCAGTGGTGGTGTTCGCCCAGGTGCCGGTGATGAAGCTGATCGAGCGCACCGGGCGCTTCAAGGTGATCGCGGTGATCGGGATCATCATCGGCGGCTTTGCGGTGCTCTCGTCACCGGCCGCCTTCCACGTCGAGACCCTGGTTGGCGCGTTGATCTGGGTGGCGCTGCTGTCCGTCGCCGAATGTGCGTTCAGCTACCTCGATTACTTCTCGGTCAAGCAGAACAACATGTTCGTCAAGGAAGTATCCCTGGGCGTCGGCGCCGGGCTGACGGTGCTGATCATGCGGGTCGTGCCGGCGCCGTACAACGCCCTGATGCTGGCCGCCATCGGCGCGGGCGGGATGCTGGCCTGGTACTGGCTCAACCGTAAATCCAATGCGTCGCTGCAGGACTGAGTGATCGCGTTTTGCGTTTTTTCTTCACAGGTCGGGTGCTTCATGAATACGACGTCTTGCGTGGTAGTGGTCGGGTACAACGGCAATCGGGTTCACGATATCCAGAAGCTGCGCGACCTTTGCCGAAAGCGCTATAACGCCCGGTTGATTTTGCTGGTCGAGCAGATTCAGCCAGATGACGATCAGGTGGCGGATCACGTGTGTTGCACCTCCCTGGCGCCGGACGATGTGGCGGACTCGCTCGAACTGGTGGCGGGTTGCCTGGCGGCAGACCGCTGGAAGTTGATCGGGGTGCTGCCCTTTTCCGATCGTGGCGTGCTGCTGGGCGCGGCGCTGGCGACCTATTACGGCTTGCCCGGCATCACCCCCGGCGCGGCGCGGGCGGGGCTGGATAAACAGATTTTTCGCCAACTGGAAGCGACGGCGCGCACGTCGCCAGATCATTACCGAGCGGTGTTTTCCGCCCGGATCGAAAGCCTGGGCGAGTTGCGCCAGCGGGTCGTCGAACTCGGCGGCCGAGCCTTCATCAAGCCTGCTTGCGAAGGCGCGAGCAGAGGCTGCCGGGTCATCCGTCATCCGTCCGAATGCGATGAGGCGTGGCTGGCGCTCAAGCCCTACCGCGAAGGCGGCATCGTCCTCGAAGAACTGATCCAGAACGCCCGGGAATACAGCTGGGACTACGTGGCCGGCAGCACCTGGGTGACCGAAAAAACTACCACCGAAGGTGCCTATCGCGCGGAAATCCAGCAAGTGGTGCCCGCACCCTTGACGACTGAGGTGCAGGCGCGCCTGGCAGCAGCCGGCCAGCATATGTCCGGCCTGGTTTCGCTGGACAACGGCGCTTACCACAACGAAATTTTCCTGCGCAGCGACGGCCTGACCTCGGCGGTGGAAACCAACATGCGCCCTGGCGGCATGCACATCTGGGACCTGGCCCGCCTGGCCTTTGTCGACTTCGATCCCTGGGAGCGCTGGGTTCGATGGGCGGTGGAGGGCAAGACCGACCATCACGACCCCGTCGCGCGGGGCTTTTGCGGTATTCGTCTGCTCCGCGCCCCGGCCGGCGGTCTGTTGCGCTACGTGCCGGACATCGAGTCGCTGGCCCGGGAACTCGATATCAAGCTGGTGGAAGCGGTGTACGCCAAGCGCCTCACGGATTCGGTGACGGCATTGGTGAAAGACAACACCTCCTTCATCGGCCACATCGTGTTGTTCAGCGAGGACTACGGGCAGCTCAGTGCGAATCTGCTGCGTCTGGCAGAAGCGATCGAGTCACGCGTCGAGGTCACCTGCCTGGCAGCGCCGTCGAGAGCAGTGGGCTGAGCCGTCGGCACGATGTTGTTCGCATTATTGAGCATGAGGGTTGGTAAATGATTGAGCACATGAGCTGTGATGAACGTTTCATCGCCCTGGCAAAAGAACTCGGCTACGACATCTATGGCGAGAACACCGCCGGTGGGCATTATGCTCCGCTGGTTCGGCATCATGACGAGCTGTACGTCAGTGGCCTGGTGCCGCGCATGCACGGAGAAATGCAGTATCCCGGCAGAGTCGGGCTGGAGCTCAGCCTGACGGATGCGCAATCGGCCGCCAGTATCAGCGCGATGCGCGGGCTGGCGCTGATCGTCGATGCCATTGGTTCGCTGGATAAAATCAAGTCGCTGATACGGATAACGGTCTATGTGAAATCCACCGCGGATTTTGTCGACCTGAGCGAAGTGGCCAACGGTGCGTCGGATGTATTCAGCCATGTCCTGGGGGAGGCGGGTAAACATACTCGAACGACCGTGGGTGTTTATCAACTGCCAAAAAATGCCGCGGTAGAAGTTGACATGATCGCAGCGCTGAGACCCTCGGTTTTATAAAAGTGGGTCATGCGGCTTTACAGCGTTGAATGGTTGGCCTAAGGTTCGGCCATTCAAGTTGACCCAACAAGTTGGAACTCACGGATGAATAACGTTCAAGGTGCGTTTTTTTCATATAAAGACTTTCGCCAGAGTTTGCATCAGCCGCCGCTCGGTGCTCGGGTATGGACGGCGGATGAACTTGCAGAGGTTCGCCAGCGTCTCGAGACCAGCGAAGTCGATATTGTCGCGCTGGCCCATGAAAAAACTATCGAAGGTTGCAAGTTGACGCCAGGCATGGCGGTGTCCATGCAATGGTTGAAACCCGGCACGGCGCTGAACGGCCACGTACATGCCTGGTGGCATCTGTTCATCATTCAGTCCGGCAGCGGCGCGTTGACCTTGGGCGATGCCGATGAAGTCAGCGTCAGCCCGGGCGACGTGTTGCTGGTGCCGGCCTGGACCCGGCACGGCTTCGTCAACACCGGCACCACCGAACCGCTGGCCATGCTGAACTTGAGCAACATGCCGCAAATGGAGCTGCTCTCCAGTTCAGCCATGGCCTGATCACCCGCCCGCCGTTATTTCCCCCCGCTGCACACCAGGGAGTCCGCGTTCGCTGACTCCCTTTTTCGTTTCTGCGACCCACCACCTTAACCCTCCTGGCGAGCTGCTTTTTTCACTGTCTGTATCGATGCAAACAGATAATTTCTGTATCTGTTCAGCGCCCGATCAACTAACTAGGATCGCTTCCAAGGCAACGGATTAATACGGTTAATGCAAGGGAGCGTTCTATGGAAAGTACCAGTTTTACATTGTATCTCGGCGCAGATTTTGTCAGTGCTTTCGCAATGTCGGCATTTGTGGCGCTAAAAGAAAAACAACTTCCGTTTGAACTTGTTATGCTGGATTTAAAGGCGCGTGTTAACTATCAAGCGAGTTATCGTGATGTATCGCTGACCTGTAAGATTGGCGGCCTCAGGTTCCAAGTGCAACAGTCAGTTGATAATGTTGAGCCGATTGGTTGCCAGCAGTTGCAGATGATCCGTCAACACTTCAACAGGGAATTTCCAGCCCAATGTCTGACGAGGTCGGGTG
>NZ_MULM01000098.1:0-23644 GCF_002029345.1 Pseudomonas sp. VI4.1 | reverse complement strand
CCAGCGAAGGCGTCCGTTCAGGCGATAAATTTGTCGCCTGACACACCGCCTTCGCTGGCAAGCCAGCTCCTACAGGGGATCGGTGGTGATTCGGGTTCGTATGCGTCGCATTCGGTGTAGAGCCTTGCAGCGCAGTCAGGTAGGGTTTCAGCTCCCCTGACACGAAACAAGGATCGATTCATGACGCTCAATCTCCCTCGCTCCCTGCTCGCCACCAGCCTCGGCTTGACCCTCGCCTTCGGCGCCTGCGCCCCCGTGGCGTTCGCCGAGCCGCACAAACAGGTCCTCGCCGATTCCGAGCAGTACAAAGGCGAAGCCCTGAAACTGCTGGAGCGGCTGGTGAACATCGACTCCGGTTCCGGTTATGAACCGGGCCTGACCCAAGTCAGCGACATTGCCATCGACGAGCTGAAAAAACTCGGCCGCCACCATCGAACTCGTGCCGAACACCCCGGACAAAAGCAACCATGTGCTCGCGACCCTGAAAGGCACCGGCAAGGCGAAAATCCTCTTGATGGCGCACATGGACACCGTATTCAAGGAAGGCTCCGCGGCCGAGCGGCCCTTCCACATCAAGGAGGGCCGCGCCTACGGGCCAGGGGTGATGGACGACAAGGGCGGCATCGTCGCCGGCATCTATGCGCTGAAAGTCCTGAAAAACCTCGACTTCAAGGACTACGCGCAGATCACCTTCCTGCTCGATGCCAGCGAAGAAACCGGCTCGGACATCGCCACCGACCTGATCAAGAAAACCGCCAAGGCCCACGACGTGACCCTCAACCTCGAGCCGGGGCGCCCGGCGGATGGCCTGGTGGTGTGGCGCAAAGGCAGTGCCACCGCGGTGGTCGAGGTCAAAGGCAAGGCTGCCCACGCCGGTGTCGCCCCGGAGTTGGGTCGCAATGCCGCGATGGAAGCGGCGCACCAGATTCTGCAACTGGGCAAACTGGGGGATGCGGAAAAGAAAACCACCATCAACTTCACTGTGATCAAGGCCGGCGACCGCACCAATGTGATCCCGGATCAGGCGACGGCCAAGGCCGACGTGCGGGCCGCGGTGCCGGAAGAGTTCGACCGGATCGAGAAGGACCTGGCGCGGGTGTCCAAGGACAAACTGATTGCCGAGACTGAAGTCACCACGACGCTGCAACGTGGCTTGCCGCCGATGCCGCAGACGGCGGAATCGGATCGCTTGATGGCCATGGCGCAGGGGATCTACGGTGAAATTGGCCGCAAGCTGACGGAAGAAGGCAGTGGCGGGGCGGCGGACGCCAGCCTCTCGGCCGGTGTGGGGACACCGACCCTGGATGGGTTCGGGATTGTCGGCGGCAATATTCATACGCCGGAGGAATACGCGGAAGTGGAAAGCGTGGCGCCGCGGATTTATCTGTTGTCGCGGATGATTATGGAACTGGCCAAGAAGTAAGCGAGGTGCGGGTCAAGGCCGTGGTTTAGCGGTGTAGCGACTGGCGCCTTCGCGGGCTTGCTCGCGAAGGCGTCGGTTCGGTTCACACCAATATATATGGTTGAACCCTCACTCCTTGACGCTCATGAACTCCTCCGCCCACCGAATATATTCCTCAGGCTGCGTATACGTATGCGTCAGCTCGGTCGCGCTCAGGTCCGAGGCCTGGGTAAAGATCTGCCGCTGTTCCCGCAGGCTGTCGTAAGTGGCCTTGATCGCAGCGAAGTACGCACCATGGCCGTCGATGGTGACCCGCACGCCCAGTTCGGCCAGGCGTTTGTCGTCGCGCAGCAACGGGTTGCCGTAGGTGACCAGCATCAGCGGCACGCTCAGGTGCTCGGCGATCTGTTCGTGATGGTCGAAGTCCCGCACGCCCACCATGCAAATGCCGTCCGCCCCCGCCTGCTGGTAATGCCGGGTGCGGCTGATGATTTCCTGGACCGGCAGGATCCCCGCATGGGTGCGGGCGATGATCGCCATCTCCGGGTCGACCCGGGCTTCCAGCGCCGCGCGAATCTTGCCGACACCTTCGGCGACCGTGATCAGGTCGGTGGATTTGCGGCCGAACTGCGCCGGCAGCAGGGTGTCTTCGATGGTCAGCGCGGCCACGCCGGCGCGCTCGAGTTCGACGATGGTGCGCATCACGTTGAGCGCGTTACCGTAGCCGTGATCGGCGTCGGCGATGACCGGCAGTTGGGCCACGCGGCCGATGCGGGTGGCCTGCTCGGCGAACTCGCTGAGGGTGATCAAGGCAAAATCGGGCGCGCCCAGCACCTGCAGCGACGCAACCGAACCGCCGAGGATCCCCACTTCAAAACCCAGGTCAGCGGCAATGCGTGCCGACATCGGGTCGAAGACCGACGCGGTGTGATAACAGGCATCGGAGGCGAACAGCTGGCGAAAGTTACGGCGCAAATCTTGATGAGAAAGCCTGGACATATGAGTTCCACCAATGGAATGGACGGGCTTGAGCAAAAGTGTCAACGCCGAAGAAACAAAAGGCTATCACGCGCGAGGGGGAGAAATGATGACGAATTTGCAGGCAATCGCGCAATCACGCCGATTGCTGCGGCCAGAGAGCTTGTTGTGGCCAGTGTCAGTGCTGGAGCCTGATCACGCAGCCACCGCCTGCGGTAGTTGATCGAGCAGCGGCACGGCGCGCACCGAGTTGCCGGGTTGCAGTTGCAGGCGCTTGGCGGTGAGGCGGTCGACGATCAGGCTGTTGCCCACCCGCCGTGCGCGAGCGCTGGTGATGCGGCAGTTTTCCAGGCGGCGATTGTGGATCAGCCATACCGGTGCTTCATCGTCCGGTGTGCCAATGGCCAGCACCAGTGGCTGGCTATCGCGCACGGTGCGTATTTTTGCAATCGGCGCCTCGATGACCGGGCCGCGTCGAAAATGTCGATATGGCCATTATGGGCAAAGCCTTCGGCGATGAGGATTTTCAACGCCGGTTCGGTGCTCGGATGGGCTTTGCCGATCACTGCCCGGGCCTGTTCGGTCAGCAGGCAGGTGTAGAGCGGTTGGCGTGGCATCAGCTCGGCGATGAACGATTTGTTGCCCAGCCCGGACAAGTGATCGGCATGGCGGAAATCCATCTTGAAGAAATGCCGGCCCAGACTGTCCCAGAACGGCGAACTCCCTTGTTCGTCAGCGCTGCCACGCAGTTCGGCGATCAGTTTGTCGCCAAACAGGTGCACAAACTCGGCAACGAACAATAGCCGCCCCAATGACAGTAATCGACCATTGTTGTCCTGGCGTTGATCGGGTCGCAGGAACAACGAGCAGATTTCCGATTGCCCGGTCATTTCATTGTTCAGGAACAAAGTCGGGATCTGCCGCTGGATACCCAGGTCCGGCGATGAACTGACCGTGAGCCCGACCCGGTAGTTGTACCACGGCTCACGCAGGCCGACGGCCCCCGTGAGGGCGCTGACCCCCACCACTTGTTGATCGTCATCTTCGAGCACGAACAGGTATCGGCATCGGCACGCTCGACCTGCCCGGCGAAGGTGCGTTGGGCCCAGCGCAGCCGGTGGGCCAGGCGTTCCTCACTGGCCGGCAGGGTGGTGAAGCCGGGGCCGGCCTGCCGCGCGAGGGCGAGCAAGGCTGGCATGTCAGTGACGCTGACCGGACGGACAATCATGCTGCAGTTCCTTCTTCACGCTTGTTCGGACGCTGTCGCCGGGCACAGGCCCGCAGGCTGCTCACAGGGCAATCAGCCGGATCGGGCTGCCTTGTGTCACCTTCAGCGCCGCGCACATCCGGGTATCCAAAGTCACCGGTTGTCCCGGGCTGTAGTCCAGATCGGCGACGATTGCGCGATAGTCCTTGAGTGAATCGTTACTCACCAGATAGCGGCCACGGGCATCGATGGCCAAGCCCGATTGCGCGACACCGGCCTGGCTCTGCGCAATCGAGCGGATGTTCGAGGTACGCGCATGCAGCGTCGGGCCGCCGTCGAACAGGTCGATGTAGTTGTTGGTCGCGAATCCTTCGCGCGCGAGGATATCGAAGGCTTCCTGGCCATCGGGGTGGATGCGGCCGATGCAATCCTGCGCGGCCTGGGGCAGCATCGGCACATAGATCGGGTAATGCGGCATCAGTTCGGCGAGGAAAGTCCGGCTCTCCAGGCCGCAGAGTCGCTCGGCCTCGGCGTAGGACAAGTCGAAGAAATGCTTGCCCAGCGCATCCCAGAATGGCGACCCGCCTTGATCGTCGCTGAAGCCGACGATCTCGGTAATCACCGCGTCGGCAAAGCGCTGCGAATGAGCGGCAATGAACAACAGCCGTGCCCGTGACAACAACTCGGCTGCCGGTGTGCGCACCAGCGCTGCATCGATATGAAAGCCCCGCAGCAAGGTGTGGCCACTGAGGTCGTGGCATAACGATAACGCGGGTACCCCGTGCTCGATGTTCAGCTCCCGCGAGGCACTGGTGAAGTGCCGGTTACGCAGGCTGTAGAACGGTTGGCTGAAGCCTGCGGTGGCGAGGATTTCCGAACAGCCCGCCAAGCGTCGGGTCGACGGGTCTTCCAGCACGAAGAAGTAATTCTCCGGGCCATTGCCCTGAACGTCTTTTTCGAATGAGGCGTCAGAATCGAGAATCCTGCGGCGCAAGCGTTCGGTGTCGTCCGGCAAGGACGTGACGCCCACCAGGCTTTCGCGGGCAAGTTGCTGCAACTGGGGCAGATCGGTTAACTCCACTGGGCGTAAGACCAGCATGGATGCACTCCTGTATCAATGGGTTCGGTGGTCGGCACCGGACCTGACTATCACTGTCGGTTTCCACGCATTGAATGGGCGATCGTCTGCATGACTGTCAGACGTCACACTTTATTTTTATCAGCCGTTAGTGGGTGGGGCAGCACCGTGCCGGCGACGGGTTTTTTGTTGAAATAGCCGTCGAACATGCAACTGAGCGCAGGGGGAAATGAGGCGGTCATGGTGGTCGTTGCGAGAGGGCATCCGGGCTCCTGCTGGATGGGGGGGCGGTTTCAATTGCTGATCCGAGAAAACAGTATTTATTTATCGCCTGCGCCCTGTCTAGTTAATTTTTCACGGTGTTTCCATGCCTGGAAATGGGGCGAAATGCCCGTATGCCGGGGGCTACGGCGAACTCGACTGACTGTGTAAGACATCGCCTATAAAGGTATCGGAGATAGCCGATTTTCAAGCAGGGATATGCCGTGCAATCGGCTGAAACGAAACGCCCCCGATCGCGTGACTTGCGGCACAATTACCCGGATATTGACGGTTTAAAGCCGTTTTTCTCCTTTAAACAGAGTGATCGTTCGTGCAATCGACCCGTTTGACGCTGATGTGCCACGCTAGAACCGTCGCACAGAAACTTGGGCGTTTTCCTACAGATGAGCCATTGGAGATGGTCGGGCAATCGGCGATGGGTGCCCGCCGCGCCCGGTTCAAGGGAACGCCGCGCCTGCTCTGCGGCCCGGAACTGCGGGCTAGACAAACCGCCGGGTTGTTCGGCGGCGACATGGAGGTGGTCCCTGCGCTGCGCGATTGCGATTTCGGGCGCTGGAAAGGCGCGCGGATCGACGATTTGCTTAAATCCGAACCGGACATGCTCCAGGCCTGGCTCGACGACCCGGCCTCGGCCCCCCATGGCGGCGAGTCGGTGGTGCAACTCGGTGAACGGGTGAGCGCCTGGCTGGCGACACTGGAGGCGACGCCCAGGCACATCGTCGCCATCACCCATCCGTTTGTCATTCGCGCCGCGCTGACTCAAGTGCTGCAAGCCGCGGCGTTCCATCTGATCGATGTCGAGCCGCTGTCGGCCATCGAGTTACGGTTCAATGGTTGCTGGCGCTTGCGTTTAATCGGCACTGACCTCGAGGAAATACATTGATGAAAAAGCTTCTGGTCATCGGCATCGGTGCCGGCAATCCCGACTACATCACGATGCAAGCGGTGAAAGCGCTGAACCTGGTCGACGTGTTTTTCCTCATGGACAAGGGCCAGAGCAAAGACAAACTGATCTCCCTGCGCCGGGAGATCTGCGATCGCTACATCACGGATCGCACGTATCGCTTCGTCGAAGCCCACAGCCCGGAGCGCGAGCGGGGTGATGTGGACTACAAGACCAGCGTGGAAGAGCTGAACCTGGCCAAGCAAATGACGTTCGAACGGCTGATCGATGAGCAAATGTCTGACGACCAGTGCGCCGGTTTTCTGGTGTGGGGCGACCCGGCGTTGTACGACAGCACCATAAGGATCCTGCAGGCGATTCTGGCCTCGGGTCGTTGTGTGTTCGAGTTTGAAGTGATCCCCGGCATCACCAGCGTCCAGGCCCTGGCGGCGCAGCACAAGGTGCCGTTGAATCGCATCGGCCGCTCGATTGAAATCACCACCGGCAGGCGCCTGGCGGCGGGGCAGGTGAGCGATGCCGACAGCCTGGTGGTGATGCTCGATGCAGAAGACTCCTACCATCAGGTGGCGGATCAACAGACACAGATTTACTGGGGAGCCTACCTGGGGACGCCGGATGAAATCCTCATCAGCGGCAAGCTCGAGGACGTGGCGGATGAGATCGAGCGGGTGCGCAAGGCGGCGCGGCTGGCGAATGGGTGGATCATGGATACTTATCTGTTGCGCAAGCCTTGAGTGCATCGGTGTCTGGGCTGGCCCCTTCGCGAGCAAGCTCGCTCGCCACAGGGTTAGTGTGTGCCTGACGATGCAGCCCACCACCCATCCAGCGTCACCTGCAGCCAGTCAAAGACGGCTGCATGGGCGGCGCTGTCCTGTGGTTCCCGAGGCAAGGGTGACTCGTCGGCAAAGTGCGCATTGAGCGTCGCCACGGATTCGGCATTCCACTCCGGATGAAACTGCAGCCCCAGCCGCGTCGGTCCGACGCGATACATCTGCTGCCGGCATCGATCACTGCTGGCCAGCAACTACGCATCGGGCGGCAGGTCGATCGCGTCTTCGTGCCACTCCAGCACCTTGAGCCTCTGGCCATCGGCAAACATCACCGGGGTCCAGCCGGTTTCGCTGCGGTCCATCCGCCGTACATGGCCGCCCAGACTCAACGCCAGCAACTGCGCCCCCAGGCAAATCGCAAACACCGCCGCGCCCTGGTCCAGGCTGCCCGCCAGCCATTGCCGTTCGGCTTCCAGCCACGCCGGCCCCGCGTGGGACTCATAGGGCCCGCCCAACAGAATCACCGGTGCCGCACTCACCGGCGGCAAATGGCCGAGGTCGGCGCGAAAGACATTCAGCGTCACGCCCCGGGCTGCGGCCCACTCGCCAATGGCGCCGGGACCTTCGGCAGGGTGGTGCTGGATCAGGTTCAACGTAGGCATCACGTTTCTCGTGTTGGGCGATGGGGCGCTCAATGTGCCGCAAAAAATCACGGATCGCCAGTCGGAGTCATCAAGCGGATTTTTACCGAAATCGTGAAGGTTTTTTCCGAAACATGGGCTTGTCCTACAGTCCGTGTACCGCCTTGGCGCAGGCATCAAGCGTCTCTGATTCGGTGGCTGCTTTTTTATAAGTATTTGTCGCTTGAACACAATTTGCCCCGGGGAAGCCCCTCTAGACTGCCGGCCACTTCGGTGGCTCTCCAACGCATTCAGCACCGGAACCAGCCACCGAAAGCCAATCGAACGCTGCCAATAAGAAGCCTCCGCACACAGGAGTTATAAATGAACAAGCTAGTGATGTTCGGTGCCCTGGCACTGTCGATGTTGTCCCTGACCGCCGTGGCCGATGACGCCAAGCCGATCCGCATCGGTATCGAAGCCGGGTACCCGCCATTCTCGATGAAAACCCCCGACGGCAAACTCACCGGTTTCGACGTGGACATCGGCGATGCGCTGTGCGAACAGATGAAAGTGAAATGCACCTGGGTCGAGCAAGAGTTCGACGGCCTGATTCCGGCACTGAAGGTCAAGAAAATCGACGCCATTCTCTCGTCGATGACCATCACTGACGACCGTAAGAAAAACGTCGATTTCACCATCAAGTACTACCACACCCCGGCACGCTTCGTGATGAAGCAAGGCACCGACGTCAAGGACCCGCTGACCGAACTCAAGGGCAAGAAAGTCGGGGTGCTGCGCGCCAGTACCCACGACCGCTTTGCCACTGAAGTGCTGCAACCGGCCGGCATAATCCTGGTGCGCTACAGCTCCCAGCAGGAAGCCAACCTGGACATGGTTTCCGGTCGCCTGGACGCGACGCTGGCCGACTCGGTCACCCTGGACGACGGTTTCCTGAAAACCGACGCGGGCAAGGGCTTCGCCTTCGTCGGCCCGACCTATGAAGACGCCAAGTACTTCGGCGGCGGCGCCGGTATCGCCGTGCGCAAGGGTGATAAAGCCCTGGCGGACCAGTTCAACACCGCCATCAGCGAAATCCGCGCCAACGGCAAGTACAAGCAGGTGCAGGACAAGTACTTCGATTTCGACGTTTACGGCCATTAATCACGAAACAAGGCTGCGATCTTTTGATGTTGTTTTTTAAAAGCAAGATCAAAGGATTGCAGCCTGCGGCAGCTCAGAGCTCCGGTCGGCGACAAGAGTGTTAGGCTCTACCCGAATCCTGCACGTGTGAAGGAAGGTTCATGTTGAAGTTTGTTGCTCTGCTTACACTGCTGGCGTCCGCCGCCGTCCACGCTCAAACCCCGCTGCACACCGATCTGCCGCTCAAGTACCTGGAGCAGACCCACGCCGAATCCCGCGATCAGCCCCTGGTGATTTTCCTCCACGGTTACGGCAGTAACGAGCAGGACCTGTTCGACATCAAGGATGAGTTGCCCACGCACTATAACTACCTGTCGGTGCGGGCACCGATGGTGATGGAAGAGGGTAGTTACAAGTGGTTTCGCGAAAAAGGCACCGGTGCCTATAACGGCGAAACCGATGATCTGAAGTCCAGCGCGCAGCTGCTGCAGGATTTCGTCGCACAGGCTGCGAAGAAGTATCACACTCGACCGGACAAGGTATTCCTGGTGGGGTTCAGCCAGGGTGCGATCATGTCCTACGAGGTGGCGCTGCGTCAGCCCGAGGCAGTAGGCGGAATCGCGGCGTTGAGCGGGCGGATTCTGCCGGTGCTCAAGTCCGAGCTCAAACCGGATGCAAAACGCCAGGCGCTGGCGGTTTTCATCGGTCATGGCACCGCGGACAAACGCCTTCCGTACAACGACGGCACGGAGGCGAACAGCCTGTTGCAGAGCCTGTCACTCAAGCCGGAGTTCCATGCCTACCCGGGTGTCGGTCACAGCATCAGCGCGACCGAAATGCAGGATTTGAGCGCCTGGCTGCAGCGACTCAATCCCTGACCCTACTTGCCCGCGACGATCTGTTTGACCAGCGCCTCGTGGCCGGCATTGTCGCTGAGGCGGGAAATCACCTGGACGATCGCCATGCGCTTGTTGGACGCCGCCATCAGCGTGGTGTCGAGGGTTTTGCCGCCGCCCTGGGTGGCGGTGCTGTCGATCTGCCGCAGCCCCAGGCCAGTGCCTTTCTGGGTCAGGCTTTTCTCGCTGAGCTTGGTGAAGTCCGGCAGCGCGGCGGCTTGCTCGGTAGCGAAGTTGGACACGGCGGAGTCGAGGAACTGACCGTCGTTGTCCTTGACGTTGACGCCGCCGGGAATGGTGTTTTCAGCCGCGATCACTACGGTTTTGGTGGTCTGGTTGGTGTACATGGTGCCCGTCGCCCCGGCGGTACCGGTGGCCGCGTCGCCGGCGGGCAACGGGGTGGCGACAAAGCCCTTGGGCAAGGTGAACTTGAACTTGCCGCCCAGCATCGAAACCTTCTGCGCCGGCGCCTTGTCGCTGGCCGTCGCCTTGGCGGCCTGTGCATTCAACGCGCCGAGACTGGCAACCGCCGTCAACAACAGGACAACGGCTTTTTTACTCAACAATGACATTCAGAAACTCCAGGGGATGGTCGCGCTTTGGCGGGCGATGATCCCACAGAGTCCGGTGCACTCGCACTGTGCCATGCAGGGTCGGGGATGGATTACGACAACTGGTTCAGTGGCTGTCCTGTCTGTTCCTTCAGATCCCCGGGCAGGCGAGCGCCTGGTCGCCAGCCGGGAGTACAGTTCAGCGCCTGATTGCCGGCTCCCCGACCTCGGGCGCGGGTGTCGCCGGTTTTGCCAGCAGGCGCCTGGTGACCCCGAGCATGGCCACGGACACCGCGACGCTGAGGCCGAAAGCGCTCAGGCCCAGGCTTGGCAAGGTCAATGCCAGGACCAGGCAGAACGCGCTAAAGGAATACATCCCGGTTGCGGTGGCCCGCAGCAAGGCCGCCGTAAATGCGGGCCCGCGGGTTTGCTGGGAGAATACCGCCATCACGCTGCCCAGGACCGGGAACACCGCGAGCAGGCCGCTCCAGCGTTCGCCGACAGTGCTGGCCAGCAGCGTGACGGCCAGGGTCAACAGGGCTCCGGCCACCATCCGCAACAGTAATTTGTCGGACTTCGGTGCCGGGCCTGAAAGAATGGGCTGCACCTTTGGAAACAGGTACGGCGCCGCCAGCAGCGCTGTCGCGGCGGCAATCACCGAAAACACCAGCGACGGTGGAACCAGGGACAGCACCACAGCCGCCGTGGCCCAGACCATCAGCGCAATCACCAGAGCCCAAGGCCAACCGGTTCGCTGTGCGACCCGAGCGTAGGTCACACAGAAGGCTATCATCGCGAACATGGCCGATAACGCCGCGGTCGCGGACTGTGCGGCGAACACTTCACCTTGCTCGATGGCGAGGAAGAACAGAATCGGCCCCACTACTACCGGCAACCCCGACAACCAACCGGCGACGCTAGGTCCCCAGCGTTTGCCCGCGAGGGAAATCAGCAAGAGAAATCCGGGAATTACCAGCAATTTGAGGATCAACACGCACGCATCTCCGACCTGAGTGAGGAGCAACGTTAGCATTGCCGGCGGAGGATTGCTTCATATGTGGGGAGATAGTGTATACAAAGCTTGAAATGCAAAGGCCGTGATCTCGCCACGGCCCCTGTAGGAGCTGGCTTGCAGCGAGGCGATTTCATATCCGACGACGATGGTGACTGATCTACCGCCTTCGCTGGCAAGCCAGCTCCTACAGGGGTACGGGTTCACAGCCCGGTAAAGGGGAAGACCCGGTGCGACGTGAGTCGCACCGGGTGTGTTGCCAGACTGCGACGGTTCTTCGTGGGCCCCCGCGCAGTCTGTTGAACGCTTTACGCTCGCTCGATCGCCAGTGCCACGCCCTGACCACCACCGATGCACAGGGTGGCGAGGCCTTTCTTGGCGTCACGCTTGATCATTTCATGCAGCAAGGTCACCAGCACCCGGCAACCCGAGGCACCGATCGGGTGACCCAGGGCGATAGCGCCACCGTTGACGTTGACCTTGTCCAGGTCCCATTCCAGGTCCTTGGCCACCGCCAGGGATTGCGCGGCGAAGGCTTCGTTGGCTTCGATCAGGTCCAGTTGCCCGATCGACCAGCCGGCCTTGTCCAGGCAACGGCGAGTGGCCGATACCGGGCCGATACCCATGATCGCCGGGTCGACGCCGGCGTTGGCGTAGGCGGCAATTTTCGCCAGCACTGGCAAACCCAGGGCCTTGGCTTTTTCCGCGCTCATCAGGATCACGGCGGCCGCCCCGTCGTTCAGGGACGACGCGTTACCGGCAGTCACCGAACCGTCCTTCTTGAAGGCGGCTTTGAGTTTGCCCAGGGCTTTGGCGGTGGTGCCGGCCCGTGGCTGTTCATCGGTGGCGAAGGACAGCGGTTCGCCCTTGCGCTGCGCAATCATGATCGGCGTGATCTCATCGACAAAACGCCCGGCTTCGATAGCGGCCGTGGCTTTCTGCTGGGAGGCCGCGGCGAACGCGTCCTGTTGCTCGCGGGTCAGGTTGTATTGTTGCGCCAGGTTTTCGGCGGTGATGCCCATGTGGTAATCGTTGAACGCATCCCACAGGCCGTCGCTGATCATGGTGTCGACGATTTGCGCGTTACCCATGCGCAGCCCGGTACGGGCGCCGGGCATGACGTAGTTGGACAGGCTCATGTTTTCCTGGCCGCCGGCAATGATCACCTCGGCATCGCCACAGCGAATGGCTTGGGTGGCCAGATGCAGCGCTTTCAAGCCCGAGCCGCAGACCTTGTTCAGGGTCATGGCCGGCACAGTGAACGGCAGGCCAGCCTTGATAGCGGATTGGCGCGCAGGGTTCTGCCCGGCGCCGGCAGTCAATACCTGGCCCATGATCACTTCATCGACTTCGGCAGGGTCCAGGCCGGTTTGCGCCAGCAACTGACGGATCACCGCAGCGCCGAGGTCAACCGCGGACACGTTGGCCAGGGCGCCCTGGAAACTGCCGATGGCGGTACGGGTGGCGGCGACAATGACGACTTCTTGCATGGAAAGGTTCCTCACTGGGCAGTGAACTGCATTTCCGGAACGTGATCGGGCACGATCAGTTTGCCGGCGGTCTTGGCGACGATTTCCTCGACGCTGACACCCGGCGCACGTTCCTTGAGGATGAACGCGCCGTTTTCGATTTCCAGGTAAGCCAGGTCGGTCAGTACACGCTTGATGCAACCGGCGCCGGTCAGCGGCAGGCTGCAGCGGTCCAACAGCTTGGACTCACCGTCCTTGGACGCGTGGGTCATGATGACGATGATGTTGTCTGCACCGGCCACCAGGTCCATGGCGCCGCCCATGCCTTTGATCAGCTTGCCGGGGATCATCCACGAGGCAATGTTGCCTTGCACGTCTACTTCAAAGGCACCCAGTACGGTCAGGTCGACATGACCACCGCGAATCATCGCGAACGACTCGGCGGAGGAAAAAATCGAAGCGCCGATACGCGCGGTCACGGTTTGCTTGCCGGCATTGATCATGTCGGCATCGATGGTTTCTTCAGTCGGGAAGGGACCCATGCCGAGCAGGCCGTTTTCCGACTGCAGCATGACTTCCATGCCTTCGGGGATGTAGTTGGCGACGAGGGTCGGGATGCCGATGCCCAGGTTTACGTAAAAGCCGTCCTGCATTTCGCGGGCGACGCGTTGAGCCATTTGTTCGCGGGAAAGTGCCATTGTTGTTATTCCTTATTCGGTCCGGGGGCAGGGGTTCACTTACGCACGGTGCGCTGTTCGATGCGCTTTTCGAACGTGCCGCAAATGACCCGGTCGACGTAGATGCCAGGGGTGTGGATCTGCGCCGGGTCCAGCTCGCCGGGCTCGACGATTTCTTCGACTTCGACCACGGTGATCTTGCCGGCGGTGGCGGCCAGCGGGTTGAAGTTCTGGGCGGTGTGGCGATAGATCACGTTACCGAAATGGTCGGCTTTCCAGCCTTTGACGATGGCGAAGTCACCGGTGATGGATTCTTCCATCAGGTACTGGCGGCCATGGAATTCACGCACTTCCTTGCCGTCGGCGACCGGGGTGCCGACGCCGGTGGCGGTGAAGAAAGCGGGGATGCCTGCACCGCCTGCGCGCATTTTTTCGGCGAGGGTGCCTTGGGGGGTCAGGACGACTTCAATTTCGCCTTTGAGCAGTTGGTCTTCGAACAGTTTGTTCTCGCCGACGTAGGACGCCACCACTTTGCTAATCTGGCGGTCTTCCAGCAGTACGCCAAGGCCGAAACCGTCGACGCCGCAGTTGTTGGAAACCACGGTCAGGTCGCGAGTGCCTTTGCGCTTGATCTCGTTGATCAGGTTTTCCGGGATCCCGCACAGGCCGAAGCCGCCGGCGATTACGGTCATGCCGTCTTCAAGACCTGCCAAAGCTTCTTCGTAGGAACTCACGCGCTTGTCGAAACCTGCCATATGCACCTCTTTTATTCTTTATGGGCGGCTGGCTAGCCGAATGGAATGGAGTGTCGCGCTGCTGGATTTATTTGTTAAGTTTATTTTTAAGGTAGATTAATAGATAAAACTCACCAATCTGTAGGAGCCGGCTTGCTGGCGAAGGCGTCTTCTCGGGCGATGCATGGCTCCAGGCCGCCTTCGCTGGCAAGCCAGTTCCTGCAGGGGAATGCGTATTACGTTGGAGACAGTGTTCATGACAGTCAAGCAGATCCGTGCCTTCCTGGCCGTGGCCCAGAGCCTGAGCTTCGCCGTGGCCTGCGAGCGGTTGCACCTGTCGCAATCGGCGTTGAGCCTGACCATCAAGGCGCTGGAGGAGGGCCTGGGCGGGCGTTTGTTCACCCGCAACACGCGCAATGTGGCGCTGACCCCGGAAGGCGAGTCGCTAGTGCCGCTGGCACGGCGACTGATTGCCGACTGGGACAATGCCGAGGATGAGCTGCGCCAGCGCTTCACCCTGCAGCGCGGTCGCGTGACCCTGGCGGCGATGCCGTCGTTTGCCGGCAACCTGCTGCCACCAATCCTCAAGACTTTCCGCGCGCGGTATCCCAACGTCAACGTCACCGTGAACGACGTGATCAACGAGCAAGTGCTGGAAATGGTACGTGATCGACAGGTCGAGCTGGGAGTGGCGTTTGAGCCGATGCAGAGTTCGTCGCTGCAATTCACGCCGTTGTACATGGACCGGTTTGTGGCGGTGGTGCCGCACGATTCTGCGTTGGCGGAACTGCGCGACGTCGACTGGCAGACATTGTTGCAGGAGCCGTTCATCACCTTGCAGCGACCGTCGACGCTGCGGGTGATGCTCGAAGAACACTTGCAGGCCCGGGGCATGAAATTGCCCGTGGAGTTTGAAAGCCATCAATTGGCGACAGTCGGAAGGATGGTGGCCAGCGGGCTGGGTGTCAGCGCGGTGCCAGCCTTGTGCGCCCAACAGATGCGCGAACTGGGCGCGCGGTGCATTACCTTGCGCGATCCGGTGGTGGAGCGGGCGATCGGGGTGTTGACCACACCTGGAGGGGAACTGTCGGCGGCGGCGCAGGCGTTGTTCGATATCCTCAAGGAAGAAAACCTGGGCGACCAGGTTTCCAGGAACTGATCACCAGCCCCCTGTAGGAGCTGGCTTGCCAGCGATAGCGGAGTGTCAGGCAACATCAATGCATGTGACCCACCGCCTTCGCTGCAAGCCAGCTCCTACAGGGTTTTGCGTCAATCAGGATGAGAGGTGTTGCGCCAGCAACGGCAGCAACCGTTCACACGACGCTTCTATTTTCATATTGAGGATGTCATCCGCCCGAGTCTTGCCCAGGTTGATCGCAATCAGCGGCTTGCCCTGATCCGCTACCGCCCGACACAACCGAAACGCCGAATACGCCATCAACGAAGACCCTACCACCAGCAATCCAGCCGCCTTTTCGACCGCCGCCATGGCCTTGGCCGCCGTTACCTGCGCTACATTCTCGCCAAAAAACACCACGTCCGGCTTCATCCGCGCCCCCGCGCAATACGGACAATGGGGTACCTGGAAGCGTGCTTCGAACGCCGCATCCAGCAGCGTATCGCCATCCGGGGCCTGCACCGCATCAACCCCGGCCAGGTAAGGGTTCTGCGTTTCCATCAGGCGCTGGATCGAATCGCGCTCGCTGCGCTGCCCGCAGTCCAGGCACAACACCCGGTGCAGGCTGCCGTGAAGTTCGATCACGTCATGGCTGCCAGCCTGGTCGTGCAAGGTATCGACATTCTGGGTGATCAGCCCGCAAATCTGCCGGGCGCTTTGCAGGCTGGCCAAGGCTTCGTGGGCCTCGTTCGGCCGCGCCTGGCGCACCCGTGGCCAGCCGATCATCGCCCGCGCCCAATAGCGGCGCCGGGATTCGGGGGCCGAGAGGAATTCCTGGTACATCATCGGTGACCGGCCACGCCGCACACCCTGGTTGTCGCGGTAATCCGGAATGCCCGACGGGGTGCTGATGACAGCGCCGGTCAGGACCACGAACGGCTGATCGGCCATCAACTGCTGGAGCCGGTCGAGCTGTTCGCGGATGAGGCTTTCGAACATGTTCAACACCCTGGAGGACCTGTAGGAGCAAGCTTGCTCGCGATGGTGGTCAACGATAACGCATGCAAGCATGACACCCCGCGGCGTTTTCAGGTTTTTCGCGAGCAAGCTCGCTCCTACAAGAGGAACGACCGGATTTATTTACGCGCCTCCAGGATCAGGTTGAACGGCGTTTCCGTCGCCCGCCGGAACGTCTTGAAGCCCGCCTCGGTAAAGACCTTGCGCAACCGCGCCTCACCCGCCTGGGCACCGAGGCCGAGACCGACTTCCTGGGACAGCGAGTTCGGGGTGCAGATGAAGGTCGAGGCGGCGTAGAACAAGCGGCCAACCGGGGTAATGTTGTCGTCGAGCGAGTCATTGGCGAACGGTTCCACCAGCAGCACCGTGCCGTCCGGTTTCAGCGACTCATAGGCATGCCGTGCCGCGCCCACCGGGTCGCCCATGTCATGCAGGCAGTCGAAGTAGCAGACCAGGTCATAGTCATCGCCGGGGTAGCTTTTTGCCGTGCCCTGGAAGAACCGCGCACGTCCGGACACGCCGCCTTCTTCCGCGCGCTGGGTGGCCACGGTGACGGAGGGCGCGTGGTAGTCGAAACCGACGAACCGCGAATCGGGGAACGCCTGGGCCATGATCACGGTGGATGCGCCATGGCCGCAGCCGATGTCCGCCACCTTGGCGCCAGCTTCCAGTTTGGCGACCACCCCTTCGAGTGCCGGTAGCCATTCGGCGATCAAGTGCGCTTTATAGCCTGGCCGGAAGAACCGCTCCGTGCCGCTGAACATGCACGGATGGTGATCGCCCCAGGCGAGGGCGCCGTTGCCGCGCATGGCGTTGACCAGTTTGTCCTTGTCATGGAAAAACGACGCGACCACCCCGATTCCGCCCGCCACATAGACCGGCGAGTCTTCGTTCGCCAGCGCGAGGGCTTGCTCTTCGGGCAGGCGGAACTGGCCGTCGCGGTGTTCCATGTACCCGGAGGCGGCGTGGGCACTGAGCCATTCACGCAGTAAGCGCGTGTTGCAGCCGGTCTTTTCGGCGAGCGCTTCAGGGGTGATCGGCTGACTGTCGGCCATGGCCCGGTACAGACCGAGTTCTTCGCCGAGGATGACATTGGCCAGCATCGCCGCGCCGCCCATGTCGTTTACCAGTTTACCCATGAAATCATTTAGTCGGGCCTCGTCCATCATGTGTGCTCCTGTGGTGGATCACGGTCCAGAGGCGAGGTTTTTCGAGGCGTTCAGCCCTGGGCTGTGGTCGTGGGAATGACCAGGACGATGAGTACGTCCTGCGTGCATTAAGTTTAGTCCGGGGGCCGTGCACTGCTGACCGGAGCGACGAAAGTCGTTGCGAGCGCAACATCGCGTGTATCCCAATGTATCAATCCACCTTCTCGATACAGTTGCCCTCAATACCGGTGCACTGGCGAACACACCCCGGATACAAACCTGCGATGAACTGTGAAGGTTGTCTGGCGCCCGCAAGCACGGGCTTTCGAGGCAATTTCCTGGTCGTCGCAGCGGGCGGCCGTTTCGCTCCTGATTCCGTTAAGGGGACAATAATGACCACGATCCTTTCTGAACCTGCCTTGAAACACTCTCCCGTCAATCGCCTGCGGGTCGACCAGTACACCAACGGCCTCATCGGCCCGAGCCAGCCGATGCTGGGTCCGCTGGCCGACGGCGGCACTCTGATCACCGGCACGCCGCCGGGTTGCTGGGGGCCGATGATCACGCCGGCCTTTGAAGGTGGCCACGAAGTGACGCAACCGGTGGCGATTGCCGGGGCCGACATCGGCGACGCGGTGGCGATCAAGATCAAAAGCATGCGCGTCACCTCGCTGGCTACTTCGTCAGGGGTGATGAGTTTCGTTGAAGGGCGTTATCACGGAGACCCGTTCGTCTCCAAGTTCTGCGCCAAGTGCGGCACCGAACACCCGGCCAGTCATGTCGAAGGCATTGGCGAGGACTCGATTCGCTGCAACACCTGTGGCGCCGAAGTCAGCGCGTTTCGCTTCAGCCATGGTTACGTGATCGTGTTCGATGCGCAGAATCAGGTCAGCCTGACGGTCAATCAGGACATCGCCAACCGTTTGGCGGGCAAGGCCAGCGAAATGTCGGCACTGCCGGAATTCGCCGCCCAGCACTCGATCCTGTCCCTGGCCCGCGCCGACATGCCCGGCGTTGCGGCGCACATGCGGCCGTTCCTCGGCAACATCGGCACCACGCCATCCCGTGACTTGCCCGACTCCCACAACTGCGCCGATTTCGGCCAGTACCTGATCGATGCACCCCACCGTTTCGGCATGACCCGCGAAGAGCTGCACGCGGCCAAGACCGATGGCCACATGGACACCAACTCGATCCGCGAAGGCTGTGTCCTGATCTGCCCGGTCAAGGTGCCGGGTGCCGGCGTGTACATGGGCGACATGCACGCCCAGCAGGGCAACGGCGAGATTGCCGGCCATGCCACCGATTGCTCGGGGGAAACCGAAGTGGTGGTGGAGGTGATCAAAAACCTGACGCTGGAAGGGCCGATCCTGCTGCAAAACCTCGACGATTTGCCGCCGATGGCCCGTCCCATGAATGCCGGGCAACAGCAAAAAGTCCGTGAGCTGGGCGAGCGCTGGGGCCAGATCGAGATCGAGCAGAGTGGCCCGATCACCTTCATCGGCAGCGGCGAAAACCTCAATGTGGCCGTGGAAAACGGCTTGAAACGCGCGGCCGCAGTCACCGGCCTGCCGTATGACGAAGTACTCAACCGCGCGACCATCACGGGCTCGATCGACATCAGCCGCTTGCCGGGCACCGTCCGCGTGACGTTCCTGTGCCCGATGAAGGTGCTCGACCGCATCGGCATCGGCCATCTGGTGCGCGAAAAATACGACCTGGCATAACGCCAAACGGCGGGTTCGTACCACAGTGTGTACAGACCCGCCGACGATACAAGCGCTGCGATTTTCTGCCGCAACGCAACACAGACTCGATACACCCCTGCGCTTAACTGGGATTCCGTTCCGGCAACCCTTGAGATCGACATCATGCACACCCCCCTCACATCAGCGAAAGCCAGCGTCGGGCTTGGCCTGCGTCGCGGTTTAATGAAAGACCTCCAGGCCGCGCCGATGGGCGACTTCGACTTTCTGGAAGTTGCGCCGGAGAACTGGATCGGCATCGGCGGCGCCCATGGCGCGGCATTGCGGGCATTGGCCGAACGTTTTCCGTTGTCCTGTCACGGCTTGTCCCTGTCGTTGGGCGGACCGTCCCCGCTGGACGTCAAATTCCTGCAGGAAGTCCGGGTGTTCCTCGATCACTACAAGGTGCCGCTGTACAGCGAACACCTCAGTTACTGCAGCGACGATGGTCACCTTTACGACCTGCTGCCGTTGCCGTTTACCGAAGAAGCCGTGCATCACGTGGCCGCGCGGATCCGTCAGGCCCAGGACATCCTCGGTCGGCGCCTGGCGGTGGAAAACGTCTCCTACTACGCCGCGCCACAGCAGGACATGGACGAGGTGACCTTCACCAACGCGGTGCTGCGCGAAGCCGACTGCGACCTGTTGCTGGACGTCAACAATGTGTACGTCAATTCGATCAATCACGATTTCGATCCGCAGGCCTTTCTCGCCTGTATCGACTCGGACCGCGTGGTGGCGATGCACGTGGCCGGGCACTTCGATGAATCCGACTCCTTGAAAATCGACACCCACGGCGCGTCGGTCAAACCGGTGGTCTGGGCGTTGCTGGCCCAGGCTTACGGCCGGTTCGGCGCGCAGCCTACCTTGCTGGAACGGGATTTCAATTTCCCCGCATTCTCGGAGCTGGTGGCCGAATTGCAGACAATCCGCCGCCTGCAAGCCGTGGAGGTGAACCGTGGATAAGCACTCGCTGCATCAGCAGCAAACGACGATGGGGCTGTACCTGCGCGATCCCGAGCACTGCCCGCCGCCGGCCGGAATGGACGTGGCGCGGGCCCGGGTTTACCGCGAGCTGGTGTTCTCGAACCTGTCATCGTTGCTCAGCGGGACCTTTCCGGTGCTGATCAAGGTGCTTGGCGATGAGCATTGGCGTTCTCTGGTGCGCAGCTTTTTGCGGGACTACCGCGCGCACACGCCGAAATTCGGCGAAATCGCCGAGGAGTTTGTCGAGTTCCTCGCCTCTGAACCGCACGCCTTGAGTGCAGGCTCGTGGCCGCCGTTCATGGTTGAACTGGCGCATTACGAGTGGGTCGAGATGGCACTGCAACAGTCCGAAGCCGAGCCCTTGCCGGCCAGCGATGCCGGGATGTTGCTGGATCGGCCGCTGCAGGTGTCGCCACTGGCCTGGCCTTTGGCCTATGTCTGGCCAGTCCAGTTGGTCGGGCCCGATGTTCGACCTGATGCGCCACCGGTGCAGCCGACGCTGCTGTTGGTGCGGCGAACCGAGGACTGGAGTGTGAAGTTTTCCGAACTGAGCCCGTTGGCGTGGCGGTTGTTGCAGCGGATCGGCGAGTTTCCTCAGCTAAGTGGCCGTGCGCAGCTGGAAGGTTTGGCGGTGGAGGCGGGGGCCACCGGGTCGACGGCGTTCATCGACAGCGGGCTGGCATTGTTGCGGCAGATGCATGGGGAAGGGGTGGTGGGTGTCGTCGCATAGCCGCAATCGCCCAAACACCGCCAATCCAATGTGGGAGCGGGCTTGCTCGCGAAGAGGCCGTCACATTCAACAGAGATGTTGACTGACAAACCGCCTTCGCGAGCAAGCCCGCTCCCACATTGGATTGGCAGTGTTGTCGTGCCCTGTGTTTCACCGTTGAAACACGCGTAACTTTTTCCCCAATCTCCGGGAAATCCCCCTCCTTTCAACGCCCCGCTTTACTACCCGGCAACCTGAGCTCCGCGCACAAACCCCCGCCTTCACGATGACTCAAGGTCAACGAACCCCCGAGCGCCAACGCCAATTGCTGCGCAATCGCCAACCCCAGTCCGGTGCCGCCGGTGCTGCGGTTGCGGGAATTTTCCACGCGGTAGAACGGCTCCATCACATGCGCCAGTTCCTCTTCGGCAATGCCGGGGCCACGGTCCATCACCTTCACCGACAAACTGCCGTCGGCCTTCGACTCCACCCATAACTCGGCGGCGCCGGCGAACTTCAGTGCGTTGTCCGTCAGGTTCACCAGTACCCGGCGCAGGGCATGGGGCCGGGTATCGATCACCGCTGCGCTTTTGCCGCCCAGCTGCACGTCCTTGCCCATGTCCTGATAGTCGAACACCAGGCTGTCGAGGAACGAATCCAGATCGATGCGGCGACTCTCCTCGGTGGCACCGTGAATGCTGCGGGCGTAGGCCACGCCTTCGCGCACCAGGTGTTCCATTTCGCCGAGGTCGTTCCACAGTTTGTCTTTTTCGCTGGAGTCGTCCATGAATTCGGCGCGCAGTTTCATGCGGGTGATCGGGGTTTGCAGGTCGTGGGAGATCGCCGCCAGCAGCTGCATGCGTTCCTTGAGGTAGGCGGCGATGCGTGCCTGCATGGCATTGAACGCCTTGGCGGCATGGGCGACTTCGGTCGGACCTTTCTCGTCCAGGTGTACCGCGTGGGTGTTGGGGTCCAGGGTCTCCACCGCCCGGGCGAGGCGGGTGAGGGGGCGGATGGCGATTCGCACGGCCAGCCAGGTGCAGGCGATCATCAGCGCCAGTTGGCCCAGCAACATCATGGGCAACCACGGCGACAACGGCAGCATCGACGGTCGTACATCGATGGTCACCGGGCTGCCGTCAGCCAGCTTCAGGTGGACCTGGAAGTGTTTGATCGGCCCGGGAATGTCGGTAACGGTCATCGGGTAGTCCTTGCCGATGGCGTCCTTGATCGAGGTCACCGCCATGGGGGTGTCGCTCATGGGCATGCCCGGTGAGCCCTCGTCGAGCAAATAGCGGTAATTGCGCCGTTCCAGTTGTTGCAGCCAGCTGGCACGTTCTTCGGCCGGCAAGCGGTCGAGGATGGCGATGGAGGTCGATACGTCGGTTTCCAGATTGCCCAGCATGGTGTTTTTCGCGCTTTCGTAACGTTCGTAATACTGCGCGCCAAAGGACAAGGCCTGCGCCAGGATCAGGCCGATCAGAAAAATCAGCGACAACCGCGAGGCGAGGGTGCGGGGCCAACGTATCGCGAAGTTCATGATGGCGCACCCAGCACTTCCACCGGCAGGGAAAATACATAGCCTTCACTGCGCACGGTCTTGATGTACGCCGGCTCGCGGGCGTCGTCCAGCAAGCGCTGACGCAGGCGACTGACCAGCAAGTCGATGGAGCGGTCGAACAGGTCGGCGTCGCGGCCCTGGGTCAGGTTCAGCAGTTGGTCCCGATTGAGCACCCGCTGCGGATGATCGAGGAACACCCGCAGCAGCCGATATTCGGCGCCGCTGAGCGCGACCATGGTGCCGTCGTCATCGAGCAGGTGCCGGGCGGAAGTGTCCAGGCGCCAGCGGCCGAAGGCCAGCAACCGCCCGCTTTCGGTGACCACCAGGTTCGGCGGCAGCATCCGCGTGCGGCGCAATACGGCGTTGATACGCGCGAGCAATTCACGGGCGGCGAACGGTTTGACCAGGTAATCGTCGGCGCCCATTTCCAGGCCGATGATGCGGTCGGTTTCATCGTTGCGGG
The DNA here is from genome assembly GCF_002029345.1 of Pseudomonas sp. VI4.1. NCBI lineage: Bacteria > Pseudomonadati > Pseudomonadota > Gammaproteobacteria > Pseudomonadales > Pseudomonadaceae > Pseudomonas > Pseudomonas sp. VI4.1. Next base: position 1,174 of record NZ_MULM01000098.1, on the reverse strand, counting down.
CGGTGAGCATCAATACCGGAGTGGCCTTGTGTTTGCCGGCGCGCAGCTCGCGGCAGAGCATCAGGCCATCGTCGCCGGGCATCATGATGTCGAGCACGATCAGGTCCACCGGCGTGGATTCGAGGAACGCGCGCATTTGCCGCCCATCCGCCACGACGGTGGTGCGCAGGCCGTTCTTTTTCAGGTAGTTGCCTACCAGCTCTCGAATTTCGCGGTCATCGTCCACGATGAGAATGTGATCGACGTGTTCCATGGGGCCAGGCCTCTGTAGATGGGGATGTCGCACAGTCTATCGAGCCTTGGCCCGCCTGCCCGCAGCCCTTTGTATTGCAGTGTATCTGCTGTAGCAGCGGATACATGCAGACGCAAAAACACCGTTTTGCCATGGTTTTGTATCGCTGTGTATCAGAGGGCGGCTTTGATACGTATCGATTTACACGCGCCTGTTTTCGACACAGACGAGATACCTCGCGGGCTTCTAATAGGTTCCATCGAGGCAAGCCAGGACGCCTCGGCCCAACCAACGATTGACCCATTGAAGCCTTGAGGAAACCACCATGAACACCAAAGCCGTCGTCGCCGCCTGCCTGTTTGCCGCACTGAACATCTGCACCCTGTCGGCCCGCGCCGAAGCCGATGTCACCCCTCAAACCTACACCTACGGCACGCACCTGGACATCAAGAAGGTGATCTCGATGAAACAGGACGCCACGCCTTCCTGCGGGATTGTAAATGCCCAGCTGACCTACCTGGACTCCGGGAATAAAACCCAGGTCCTGGACTACCGCAAATTTGCCGACGGCTGCAACGACGACAACTGAGTCCTTTGCTGGCCGATTGCCCATCCCCTTTGCAACAGGAAGAACATCATGAACAACCTATCGCGCTTTCTGACCGCCGCTGCCTTCTCCCTGGCTGGCGCCGCCGCCCATGCCAATGCCGCCGTGGAACAAGGGAGTTGTGTCAGCAGCACCTGCTTCCAGCTGACCCCGGTGGCGAAGCAGGGCGCCGATGCCTTGCTGGCACAGGACGGTTCCGGCCGTACGCCGCAGGGGCAGCAGCTGGATAACCAGACTGCCTGAATCAACACGCCTCCCCCCCTGTAGGAGCTGGCTTGCCAGCGAAGACGGCGGCACATTCAACATCGATGTTGACTGGCAGATCGCTTTCGCTG
>NZ_MULM01000099.1:0-24245 GCF_002029345.1 Pseudomonas sp. VI4.1 | reverse complement strand
CCACCAGCAAAGTGCTGCGCACACAGCGGGTGTAGCAATAGATGATCAGCAGCGAGGTGACCACGGCCAGGCCGAAGAACATCATCACCTGAATCAGCCCGTCGATCAGGTCGCCCATCAGCTTGGCGAAACCGATCACCCGGATCTTGTAGTGGCCCTTGCCCTCCTCCCCGGCCTTGTGGGTCGCGCTGTCGCCGGCGAATTCGATCTTGTCGCGCAACTGCGTTTCGAGCATCTGCGAAAAGGCGTGGTAGTCGATGCGCTGCCCCGTGGCCGTGGCCTTGTCCAGCAGCGGCACGATCAACATGGTGGACTTGAAGTCGCTGGCCACCAGGCTGCCGACAATGCCGGCACGGCTGATGTTCTGCCGCAGCTGTTCGATGTCCGAGGGCGAGCCCTTGTAGGTATCGGGCATCACCGGGCCGCCCTGAAAACCTTGCACTGTGACTTCGGTCCAGCGCACGCCTGGACTCCACAGCGACTTCATCCAGGCGCGGTCGACGCCTTCGGTGAGGAACAGCTGGTCATTGACCTGCTTGAGGACCTCAAGGTAGTGCGGGTCGAAAATATCGCCCTGGGTGTTTTCCACCACCACCCGCACCGAGTTGCCCAGGCCGCGCAGCGACTGGCGGTTTTCCAGGAAGTTCTTGATGTACGGCTGGCTCTGCGGAATCATTTTCTCGAAGCTGGGGCGCAGCTCCAGACGCGTCACCGCCATATAGCCCAGCACCAGGGTGACCAGTGTCATGAGCACCATGAACAGCGGGCGGTAGTTGAATACCAGCCGCTCCAACCGATTGCCGGAGCACCGATCGAAGTCCCGCAGATCGCGGATGACCGGCATGGTGTCTTGCTTGATATTGCCCATGTCTGGGTACTCGCAGTAATTTTTCTTATTTGACCGACAGTGCCTGTACACCACGGCTACCCACCACTACCAGCGAACCATCGGCGGCCTGGCTCACACCGGCCACAGGGGTCGGATCCTGCTGTGCCAGCAACTGCAGCCGCGTACCGCCCGCCTGACTGACCAGCGCATGTCCAGCCTGGGTGAACAGCTCGTACTGCCCTTGGTCATTGATGATCGCTGCCGTGATGCTGACCTGCAGGCCACTCGCCAGCGGGGTCCAGCTGAGACCACCATCGGTGCTGCGAAACACATTGCCGCCCAGGCCATAGACGAGCACTTCACCGGGCTTGCCGACCACGCCGAAGTAGCTGCCCTGATAAGGCGTCGGCACGGCGGCGAAGCGCTGCTGCGTGTCATCCCACTTCAGCAGCAAGCCCTGTTCGCCGGCGATGTACAGCGCGTCACCGGTGGAGGCGATGGCGTTGAGGTGAAAGCCTTGCGGGTTGTCGGTGCGATCCTGGAACGGTGTCCAGCTCTGGCCACCGTCTTCGGTGCGCAGGATCAGGTTGAACACGCCGACCACATAGCCCAGCTTGTCGTTGGCGAACCACACATCGAGGAACGGCTTGTCCGCCCCCTGCTCGACCAGCCGCTCACCTTCGGCGACCAGCAGCGGCCATTGCTCGTTGGCCGGGTCGCACTGGCCAGCGCCCGCATAATGCTTGACCACCCGCGGCGCCGATCAGGCGACCGTCGAGCTGCTTGCTCCAGGTCGCGCCGGCATCGCCGCTGTGCAACACGACCCCATCGTTGCCGACTGCCCAGCCCTGCCGGGCAGACGGAAAAAACACCGCCGTCAGGTCACTGCTGAGTGGAACACTGGCCTGCGACCAGTGCTTGCCAGCGTCATCGGAATAAAGAATATGGCCACGCTGGCCGACAGTGACCAGGCGCTCACCCGCACGGGCGATGCCAATCAAAGGGCTACGCACGGCCAACGGACTCGGCTTGGCCGGCAGATCCAGTACATCCACATAGCTGGTTGCGTGAGCGACACCCTGCAACAGCATCAGCGTTGAGCACAGCAGCATCAGCACGAACTTTTTCAAGGAACCCATACCGCACCTTCTAAGAGAACGACACCCGCAAAGCACACGAGGTACAGGCCGGCGTCGGAATCGGTAACCCAAGATGAACGACGCTCCGGCCGTCCATCTTCCAGTCACTCTGCCGGGGGACCACAAGGGATCGCCCCGGACTTTCATCGTCTGCCGCTTAGCGGATACCGGACCCTGCCAGTGCATCCGGCGCCCACTGCGCCTTCGACAGTGGCTCGATGTATTTGATGCCGCCGTAGGCGCCCGTGATGCCGTTGATGTTGTAGGAGCCACCCACCAGGTCGTAGATCATGAAAGGCGAGACATCCGGGATCTTTTTGTCGTAACTCTGGCTGAGGAAGGCGAAGGAGCCACGGTAGAGCTTGCCGCTCGAGTCATACTGGTCGGAAGCCAAAGCGATCCAGCTGTCTTCATCCAGGTACATGCGGCGCTTCTGGTAGATGTGGCGCGAACCGGATTTGAGCGTGCCTTCCACCACCCAGACGCGGTGCTTCTCCCAGCGCACATAGTCGGGTGCGATGTGGTTGGGGGTTGTCAGCTGCTTGGCGTCCACTGCGTAAGTCAGCTTGTAGGTGTTGTACGGCACCACCATTTCCTGCTTGCCCACCAGTTTCCAGTCGAAGCGATCCAGTGCACCGTTGAACACGAACACATCGTCGTAAGTACCGGCACCGCCGGTACCCGGGTTAGGCGTGTCATAGGCCAGGTCCGGCGCCAGCTTCACGCGGCGCTGGCCAGGCAAGTACTGCCAGCTGCGGCGTGGCTGCGCCAAGGGGTTGGCTGTATCCTTGAGCATGATCGCCTCGCCCGCACGGCGCGCGGGACCGGTGTAATACAGCTTCATCTGGAAGAACACGTCGGTGCTCTTGAACGGCTTCGACATGTCGTCGTAGATCGGGTAGTTCGAGAACGACAGCGCCGTGGTCGACAGTGTCGGTACACCCGCCGAGTCGACGTTCCAGGAGTCATATTTGACATTGCGATTGCCGCCGACACGCAGCAGGTGGTTCCACATGGCCTCACTGCCCGAGGTCGGGATCGGGAACGGCACGCCGGGCAGCAGGTTATCGATGGACAGGCCGCCATCGAGGGCCTTGGTACCGGTGGCATTTTTCAAGCTGTTGTCCAGCACCGCCTGAGGCAGGGCGACAGTGCGGTGGGTCGGGAACACATTGATGTGGAAAGTGGGATAGCGCCTGGCAAGCTCGGCCGTGGTGGCCGTCAACTGGCCCTTGTACTTATCGACGTTCTTGCCATCGATGACCAACAGCGGCTTCTCGTCGGCAAAGGGATCCGGACGCATGCCGTCGCCCGCCTTGAAGCCGGCTGGAGCGGTAGTCAGCCCGCCGGTGTAGGCAGGAATCGAGCCATCGGCATTGGCTGCCGTCTCCGCGCCCACGTTGGTCAGGCTGGTGCCCAGCTTGGCGGCTTCCTGCGCCGACACGGCCGCATGGGCCTGGCCGGCAATGACGGCCGCCAGGGATGCTGCCAGCATGCTATTTAGGAATTTCATCTGAATTCTCTCCACTTTGTTGTTGTAATCCGGGTGTCAATCAGAAGGTGGTTTTGAACGAAGCCGTGATCATCCCGCGGTCCTTCAGCAGGGGCGCCAGGCCTGCCTGGGAAGTGATCTGGCCAGGGATGCAGCGGTATTGCCCTCCACTGCCGGGGGTGTTGTTGTCAAATCCGGTTTCACAGGTATTGAAAGGACCAAAGGAATCGACGTACTTGAGGTCGAACTTGTACTTTTGATAGACGTCCGCGGCGACGCCGATGGAGTAGCTGCCGGTGTCCTCGCTGCCACCCAGCTGGACGGCCGAGTTGCCCTTGAGGCCAACGTTGTAGGACATCGGCATGGACATATCGACGCCCGGGAACACCTGGAACCAGGTCGGGGTGAAGTTGGTCGCGATGGAGTAGGCATTGGTGTCGACTTTGTCGACCCCGTGGTAGCTGGAGTTGCCCTTGAAGGACTGCTTGCCCTTGTCGACGCTGACCAGATGGGTCATCGATCCTTCGACAGCCAGCGAGGAGGAGTCCCACAACGGCGTATTGCCAAAGCTCACGATGCCGTTGAGTACCACATGGAACGTCTTGCCCCGGGCCGTTCCGGTATCGCCTTTGCCCGGCACGGCACCGATCAGGTTGTCGCCATTGACCAGCCCCTGATCGGCCTGCCCCCTCAAGGTCGGGTTGATGGTGGTGAAGTTGCTCAGCAGCGGCATGTTCTCGCGGTAGTTCACATCGAGACCGACGCTGACCGGGCCCACCCCCTTCGACAGGCTGATGCCATAGATGTCGATGTCGTCGGCATAAGCGGCCAGGTATTCAGCGCCGGTGAGTCCCGGCAGGCCTGGCGCTTGCAGGTTGGGCGCATTGACGAGCACCACCGGCATCGGGTCCGACGTGTTGCGGTAGTAGAAGCCCAGGGTGCCGTCCAGCCATTCCGGGCTCCACTTGGCCATCAGGCCGAAGTCGCCGGCGTTGTGCGGCTTGACGTCATGCCCGCGCGAGGTGCCGTAAAAAGCCCCGGCCCCGTTCAGCGCCGTCGGTACCGGCAGCCAGAACACGTCCCCGCCTTCACCGAACATGTCGTAGCCGCCCATGTACGTCCCACCCTCGGGCAGACGGGTGTTGCGGAACTCCAGGAAGTACTGCGCGCCCAGGGTCAACTCCGGATTGACCGTGAACGACATCGACAGCTGGTTGCGCGGCAGGAACAGCTCTTTGGTTTCGGTGCCCGGCACGTTGTACAACTTGGCCAGGTCCAGGGCCGACTGACCGTAGTTGATGCCGTTGGCCGCGTTGAACAGGGTCTCGCCCCAGTACATGTTGTGCCGGCCGAGCTTGGTGCTGAACATCGACTCCTCGCCGACCTCGGTGCTGTAGAACACGAAGGCGTCGAGGATCTCACCGGAGGGGCCGTTGTAATAACGGTCGCTGTAGTTGCTCAGCCCATGCTTGCTTGCAGCGTGGCCGTTCAGCGAGTCGCCAGGCTGGATCGCGCCGGACTGACGCGCCGCCACCAGGTTGCCCGCATTGCCCTGCTGCCCTGGGAACGGGTTGGAGTTGGAACCGACATTGTCATAGGCATGGTCATACCAACTCGCGGCACTGACACGAAAGCCCATTTTCCGCTGGTAGACCACATCGAGCTCGGTCAGCAGATCGACCCGCTGGGTCACTGCACTGCCGACACTGAAGTTTTTGTCGCCGTCGTTGTAGTTGGAGGCGTTGGCGATCTTCGAGTTCTGGCCTTCCACCCGTTGACCGTAGCTGGTCTTGAGGGTGTTATCGAAGCGCACGGCCCAATCTTCACTGCCGGTGTCGAGTTCAAAGGCATGGGCAGCCGGCAAGGTGGCGAGCATGACGGCGCTGGCCAGCAAGCTGAGACGCAGAGGACGGTATCCTGGCGTGGTGTGCATTACGTTGTCTCCGTTTATTGTTGTTTTTGTTTTTTTGGCGCTAACAACGACTCACATCCGGTCCTTGCAGTGATGCGAGTTTCTTTCAGGCAGTTTTATTGAGCTGTTTGCACCCCACGATCCAGCGTGCGGATAAAGTCTTCGGCCTGCGGCCACTCGCCGAATCCGGCGGCGGGATTGAGATGGCCTACAGCACCGAGGTTGACCAGTTCACTGCCCCAGTCACCGGCCATCCGGGTCACGGATTCGAGGCTCGCGAGGTGGTCGTTGGTACTGGCCGCGACGATCGAAGGGAACGGCAGCGGCCCTTTTGGCAGCGGATCCCAGCCATTGGCCCGCAGGCTTTCAGGGGTTGGATAAGCGGCCGGCCAGCTGGCCTCGAGGTTCGGCGGTGCGGCCAGCAAGGCGCCCTTGATCGGGCGGTCATGCAGGGCGGCCCAGTGCACCACCATCAGTACGCCGGCACTGTGAGCCACGAGGATCACCGGACCGGAAATCTGCTCCAGCTCGCGCTGGATCGCTTCCACGCGTGCGGCCAGGCTGAGCTTGTTCGCTTCCAGTGGCGGTACTGAGCGGACCTTGTCCAGCTTGGCTTCCAGCAACGTTTGCCAATGCGTTGGCACATGGTCGCGCAAGCCTGGAACTATCAAAATCGTGGTGTCATTCATCGCGCTAATTCACCTTTGGACAATCCATCGAAAGGTCCGCCAATCGTTCGAACCCTCCAGCAGCACAGTAGGATTCGGCTGGTCGGAGCGCGTTACATTTAGCGTCAGTCACTTCCCTTTTGATGACAGCCGCGCAGAAATAGATTTGCGCGCGAAGCTATTTTCATTTCATGACAAAGTCTCTATAAATGACAGGTAGCTGCACCAGCGGGACCTCGGTTGTCACTAAATGGAATGAATGCACGCCATGACCATTCAAGCTCGAACCGCCGTACTGACCAACTACCAGGAGGTGGCTCGCCATCTGGGGCTGAACGCGAACGCGCTTTTAGCCGAGGTGGGCTTGACCCCTTCGCTCCTCAGCGATCCCGATCAACGCATCCCGGCCACCGCCAGCATCATCCTGCTGGAGAAGTCAGCGCACCTGAGTGGCTGTGAAACCTTCGGCCTGCGCATGGCGGAGCTGCGGCACCTGTCGGACTTTGGTGAAGTGAGCCTGCTGCTCAGTCACCAGAACACCCTGCGCGACGCGCTGAAAGTGATCGTGCAGTACCGTCACCTGCTCAACGATTCACTGGCGGTGTTCGTCGAGGAAACCGGCAAGACGGTGATCATTCGCGAGGAACTGGTCACCGATATGGGCACGAACAACCGCCAATCCATCGAGCTGGCCGTTGCCGTGATGCACCGTTTTTGCGCCGCCCTGCTCGGCGCGCACTGGCACCCGACCAGTGTCTGTTTCACCCATGACGCGCCGGCGGACCTTTCCGTGCATCGACGGATCTTCGGCTGCAAAGTGGAGTTCGGCTGCGAGTTCAACGGCATCGTTTGTCCCGCCAGCAACCTCGACACCGCCAACCCCCTGGCCAATGAGGCCATGGCCCGACACGCGCAACGCTACCTCGACTCGTCCCTGATGGGAAAAAACGGCCATTCCCTGGCGTTCGACGTGCGCAAATCCATTTACCTGTTGCTGCCCATGGGCCGCGCGACCATTGCGCAGATCGCCCAGAGCCACGGCATGAACGTGCGCACCCTGCAGCGCCGCCTGGATGAAGAAGGCGCCAGTTTCAGCGAATTGATCAGCAGCGTGCGCCGCGACCTGGTGGTGCGCTACCTGGAGAACCCCGGGTACTCGCTGGGACGGATCGCCGACATGCTCGGCTACTCCATGCCCAATTCATTCACGCGCTGGTTCATTTCCCAATTCAACATGCCACCTGCCGCCTGGCGCAGCGAACGCAAGATCGTGCCGCGCAAAGACAGCTGAGACCTGTAGGAGCCGGCTTGCTGGCAATGGACTCAAATGCCCCGCGTTTCACCAGACCGTACGCGTTATCGTTAACGACCTTCGCTGGCAAGCCAGCTCCTACAGGGATCGGGTACATCCGCAAAACACGGGTCGGCTGTCGGGGCGCCTTCGCTGGCAAGCCAGCTCCTACAGGGGACCGTGTCCCCGAAAAAAAAACGGCCGCCTGCTGGAGCAGGCGACCGCAAAAGGAGCGCATCCGGGGGTGCGACGCCTGACTCACGCTCGAGCTGTGCGCGCAGGCGTGCTACCCCCAATAGAGCATCTGTTTACAAGCCCCAGTGCATCAGCAGCAGCACCAGGACGACGAGGAAGACGGTCTCCCCCACCATCAGCAGGATCGGCTTGATACCCACCGCAGCCAGCTCCTTGAGCTGGGTCTTCATGCCCAGGGCGCTGATGGCGATCACCAGGCACCAGCGCGACAGTTCGTTGGTGAAGCCCTGCACTGCCGGGACGATCCAGCCGGTACTGTTGACGCACGCCAGTATCAGGAAGCCCACCGCGAACCAGGGCAGCAACGGCGGTCGTTTGCCGGGCAGGTCGCCGCCTTGCATGCGGGACATCATCGCCGCGCAGACAATCACCGGCAGGAGCATGGCCACGCGCATCAACTTGACCACGGTGGCGGTATCGCCCGTCTCGGTAGACATACCGTAGCCGGCGCCCACGACCTGGGCAACGTCGTGGATGGTGGCACCGAGGAACACCCCGGCCTGCTGGGGATTGAGTTCGAGCCAGTTGGCGATCATCGGGTAGACGATCATGGCCATGGTCGACAGGGCCGACACGCCAATCACGGTGAACAGGGTGGCGCGTTCCTTCTGTGGATGATTGGGCAAAGCCGCCGCCAGCGCCAAGGCTGCCGAGGCACCGCAGATCGCCGTAGCGCCACCGGTGAGCATGCCGAACACCCGCTGGAACCCCATGGCCCTGGCCGCCACCATCGAGACGATAATGGTCACCGCGACCAGGGTCACGACCAGCGCGACCGGTTTCCAGCCCAACGCAGCGATCTGCTCCAGGGTGATGCGCATGCCCAGCAGCGCTACCCCGATGCGCAACACGGTGCGGGCGGTGAACTCGATACCGGCCTTGCATTTTCCATCGCCTGCCAGAAAGTTCAGCGCCATGCCGAGCAGCAGCGCGAACAGCATCACCGGCGCACCGTAGTGCTCGGACAGGAAGCTCGCCGCGGCGGCGACGATCAGGCTGACGATAAAACCGGGGGCCAGTTCGCGCGCACGGCAATGAACATAGGCCAGGGCAATGGCACTCATACGGCGGATTCCTTGGAAGCGATGACAATGAACACTTGGCCGTCGATCACTTCGACCGGGTAGTTGGCAACCTTCACCGCGGTTGAATTGAGCATGTAGCCGCTGGCCAGGTCGAAGCGCAGGCCGTGGGCACAGCACTGGATCACCTTGCCCTCGAGGCGGCCGCCACAGAGTGAGGCCCCCTGATGCGGACAGCTGTCGTCGATGGCGTAGAGCTGGCCCCCGACATTGAACAGCGCCAGGCTGCTGCCCTCGGGCTCGAACAGCGAGCGCATGCCTGGTGCCGGGACTTTCTCGGCCGGTACCGCAATGCGCAGGCTCATGCCGGACTCCCGGCCGCGTCTTGCGCAAGGGCTTGCTGCATCCGCCTGCAACAGCACCTCGGCCGGCTGTGCACCGGAGATCGCCTGGCGACGGTTGAAGATGAAATAGGGCACGCCCCTGGCGCCCATCCCGCTGTCGTCGTAGGGACTGCCAGCGCCCTCCAGGCAGTCGACCAGGGCCTCGCGCGGGTAACCGCAGGACTCGGCGATCGTCAGCAAGGTGGCACTGTCGCCAAGGTCCTTGCCTTGATCGAAGTAGGCGGCGAACAGCCGTTCCAGCAAGGCGTCACGCTGCGCCACGCTCCCCAGTTCAGAGGCGCATTCCATCAGGCGATGGGCATCGGCGGTATTGGGCATAGTCTTGATGCCACTGAAGTCGATGCTCAGGCCGACGGCCGCCGCGGCCTGCCGGACTTGCGCCTGGCGCGCTTGCACGGCCTCGGCACTGCCCAGGCGCTGGCGGTAGAACTCGACAAAGGGCACGCCCTGCGCCGGCTGAATGCGGCAGCAGTTGCACGCCATGCCAGGCCAGCTCCAGCTCGACGTCCGGGTGGCTGCTGCGCAACGCCATGAGTGCGCGCTCGAGCTGACGCTTGCCGATCAGGCACCAGGGGCAGATGAAGTCGAAAAATGCATCAATACGCAGGATCCCCTTCACGACGACACCTCCATCACGGCTTTAGTGGACGCGTCATCGACATCCTTGCCCTGCACACGGGCAATGTCGTCGAGATAGTGACAGCGGATATAGAAGAACACCGCCGCTGCCGCGATGCTCATCAGCGGTATGAGCTGGAAGGCGCCGTGCAGGCCGATATGGTCGGACACCCTGCCGGTGACGAAAGGTCCCGGGGCCAGGCCGAGCATGTTATTGACCAGGGTCAGGGCGGCAAAAGCGGTGCCATGCACTTTGTAGTGGGTCAGGTTGGCGATCGTGGCAATGGTCGGGCCGTTGGTGCCCGTCACGAACAGCATGGCCATGCCGATCAGTGCCAACTGGAGAGGGCCGACCGACTGGATCAACGCCAGCGACATCAGCAGGCAGCTGCCCAGGCAGAACGCAATGGAAAGCTCGATCTTGCGCAACGGCGATTGACGGCTCAGGCGGTCACTGAGCATGCCGCACATGATCGCCCCGCCGCCGCAGCACAACACCATGACGCCCGCCACGACGCCGGCCTTGCCCTCGCCCATCCCGTAATAACGGTTGAAGTAGCTCGGCATCCACACAATCATGCTGCCGGCAACGAACGTCTGCAGACCGCTGGCCACGTAAGCGGCGATCACCGAACGGGTGCCGTACAAGGTACGCAGCGGACGCTTGACCGTCCCCTTGAGTTTGCTCCCGGCCGCGGCCAGGCGCTGCGGGGCAATGCGGGCTTCCTTGACCACGATCGGGTAAATCGCCGCCAGCACCAGGCCAAACAGCGCCATGCTGGCGAACGACCAACGCCAGCCCAGCTTGACGGCAATCGCCCCGCCCAGGGAGATACCCAGCACCGAGCCAAACATGGCACCGGCCATGAAGGCACTGGCGAGGGTCGCACGCATGTTCTTGGGAAATACCGATACCACCACGGCAATGCCAACACTGCCGTAGGCCGCCTCGCCGACGCCGACCATGAAGCGCGCGATCAACATCTCCTCGTAGTTCTCGGCCAAGGCGCAGCCTAACGTGGCCAGGCTCCACAGCAAGGCCATCAGTGCCAGGCTCTTGACCCGGCCAAAGCGGTCGGCCAACAGTGACAGGGGGATGGTCAGCGTACCGACCATCAAGGCCACGATGCCGCTGAGCAGGCCAAGCTGGCCGTCGCTCAGAGCCCACTCGCCCTTGAGAATCGGGAACACGGCATTGAGTACTTGCCGTGACATATAATCTGAGATCAACAAGCCAAAGGTCAGTGCGAATACGGCCCATGCGTACTTGCGCGGAATGCCAACTGAAGTATCTTCTGCATCGTCCACAGTGCTGTGATAGGCCATGCTGCCTCCTCGGTGTCTTGCACCCGTCTTGTTATTGTTTTGGTCTTGCTCAACGCGTATCAGGTTGGCCGGGGCAGGCTCCCTTCAGCGACCTGCCCCGCCCTCCGCATCACCCGCGCTGTGGTACGCCCTTCTGTCCCGCTTTGCGATTCGGCGCCAGGCCGTTGGCCAACAGGGTTTCTTCAATGGTCTCGTATTGCACGCCGATACGGTAGATGTCGCGCGCCTCTTTGCCGCTGGCGATCTCACGACCCAGCTCGTTGGCAATGCGCACCGTCTGCTTGACCTGCTCCACGGACGAGAAACGCTTGCCGTGCTGATCGATAATGGTGTCTTCGTTACCCAGGCGTGGATGCAAGCCCATGGCCATGGCGATGGTGTTGAGTGGCAGCACGTTCTTGAGCAACGACTCGGCAGTCAAGGTGCAACCGTCCGGCACGCGATTGATGAAGTTCATCAGGTTCATCGGGTTCGGACCGTCGAAACCGCCACCGATACCGATCCAGGTCAGGTTCATCGGGCCCTTGTAGACGCCCTTGCGCACCAGGCGCTCGAGGGTCTCGTAGGCATGGATGCCGGTCAGCTGGAAGTGCGGCTGGATATTGCTGGCCTGCAGGCGCTTGAGGTGCTCGGCGACAAAGGCCGGACCTGCCGGTACGGTCATTTCGGTATAGGCGGCGTGGGTAGCCGGATCAAACAGCGAGGTGCCTTCAATGCCTTCCGGAAACAGCAGCTCCGTGATCGTCATCTGAATGGTGTTGATGGCGATGGTGACCTGATCGGGCTTGGGCGTCAGATCCGCCAGCATGTGCCGGGTATCGTCGGACAGCCACAGCGCATCGGCGCCCTCGCCTTCAGGCGCAAAGGAAATCGAACCGCCGACCTGGATGATCATGTCCGGCACGGCTTCACGCACACCGGCGATCAGCTCGTTGAACTTGGACAGGCGCTTGGACCCTTTACCGTCCAGTTCACGCACGTGCAAGTGCAATACGGTGGCGCCTGCTTCATAGCAGTCGACAGCCGCCTGCACGTGTTCGTCCATGGTCAGCGGAATGTCTTCCGGAAAGTCGCCAGGCATCCACTGGGGAGCGTAAGGGGCGACGGTAATCACCACTTTTTCCATGGTGTCCGGGTGCAGGGAATCGTCGAAAAACTGCATGATTATCTCCTATTTTTGTTTTTGCCTGCCCGACAGGCTGTACGGCGCAGGCTTTGGCATGGGTGCAGGTGAAGTTGCTCAGTAGGGCTTGTCGCCCATGATCGTGGCGCGCTCCATCTTGCGATGGCACGGCGGGTAATCCATGACGGCGTAGTGCTGCGAGCTGCGGTTGTCCCAGATGGCGATGCTGTTGGGCTTCCAGCGCCAGCGCACCTGGTACTCCGGAATGTGCGCCTGGCTGGTCAGGTGACGCAGCAGCTCGGACGCGCCCTGGGTGAAATCCTGGCCGACACGCACTCGCTGGGCCGTGTGGAAGTTGGTGAAGTGCGTGGTGAAGGAGTTGACGAACAGCACCTTTTCGCCAGTCTCCGGATGAGTGCGCACCACGGGGTGCTCCGCGTCCGGGTACTGGGCCTTGAGCGCCAGGCGCTTTTCGATCGGCATCGCCGCACCGAAGGTCGCCTCGATGCTATGACGGGCGCGCAGACCTTCGATCTTCGCCTTTATCTCGTCCGGCAGATGCTTGTAAGCCTCCACCATGTTGGCCCACATGGTGTCGCCACCGACTGGCGGGCACTCCAGGCAACGCAGCACGCTGCCCAGCGGCGGCGCCTCGCGCCAGGTGGCGTCGGTGTGCCAGGAGTTCTCGTAACGGTCGATCGGACTGTCCGGATTCTTGTAGACCTGGACCAGGCCCGGGTGATCCGGGTGGCTGCCGATGACCGGGTGATCCTCCAGTTCGCCGAAGCGTCGGGCAAAGGCCGCATGCTCGGCGCGAGTGATGTCCTGGTCGCGCAGGAACAGCACCCGATGCTTGAGCAGTTGGACGCGGATCTCGGCGAACAGGCCATCGTCATGGACGGCGTCAGCCAGTTTGACGCCAATCAGCTCTGCGCCAATGCTGCAGGTTAGTTGTTCGACTTGCATGGCGGCAGACCTCCTTAGATGACGAAGATCGATGAACCGGTGGTTTTGCGCGATTCCAGATCACGGTGCGCCTGCACGGCATCCTGCAAGCTGTAATGCTGGTTGATCTCGATCTTGATCTTGCCGCTGCCGACCAGGTCGAACAGCTCACCGGCCAGTTCGGCCTTCTCTGCCGGGTCGGCGATGTAATCCGCCAGTGCCGGGCGAGTCACGAACAGCGAACCTTTCATCGCCAACAGCGCCGGGTTGAATTCAGGAATCGGGCCGGAGGCGGTACCGACGCAGACCAACAGGCCGCGACGCTTGAGCGAGTCCAGCGAGCCCATGAAGGTATTCTTGCCAACACTGTCGAACACCACATTGACGCCGACGCCGTCGGTCAACTCACGCACGCGCTTGGCAAAGTCTTCGTGGCTGTAATTGATCACATGGTCGCAACCATGAGCGCGGGCCACCTCGGCCTTGGCCTCGCTGGACACCGTGCCGATCACGGTCAGGCCCAACAGCTTGGCCCACTGCGAAACAATCAGGCCGACGCCACCGGCGGCAGCGTGCAGCAGGATGGTGTCACCGGGCTTGAAGTCATAGATGCGGCGCATCAGGTACGAAGCGGTCAGGCCGCGCATGGTCATGGCCGCCGCAGTCTCGAACGAGATGCTTTCCGGCAGTTTGATCAACGGTGCAGCCGGGATCAGGCGTTCGGTACTGTAGGCACCCAGGGTGTTGAGGAAACCGGTGTAGGTGACGCGGTCGCCCACCTGTACGTTGGTCACCCCTGCGCCGATGGCCTGGACCACGCCGGACGCTTCAACCCCCATGCCGTTCGGCATCGGGATCGGGTAAGTGCCATTGCGAAAGTAGGTGTCGGCATAGTTGAGGCCGACCGCTACGTGACGCAGCCGAACCTCACCAGGACCGGGCTCGCCGACCTCGACCTCTTCAAAGCGAAGAACCTCGGGACCACCGGTTTCATAAAATCGTACGACTTGGGCCATGCTTTTTTTCTCCAATCAGCGTTCTGGGTGCACTACGGCGATTACGTTGATTGGAATGTAAGCTGCAGGCGGTCCGGTCGCATCTCATCAAACGACAACGCCATCACATTTCATGACAAACCGCGTCGCTCGGTTGCGGTCAATCACGCTCGGCACGGACCTTCCCGCTGAAGACCCTGAAGCCGTAAGTGTTGTATAGGAGCGTCAGCGGTATCAGCACGGCGAAACCGACCAGCATGAACAGTTGGCTGGCCGGGCTGGAGGCGGCAGCCTGCAACGTCAGATCCGGGGGAACGATCAGCGGGTACAGCGCAGCGATCATCAAGACGAACGCCAGCACGAAGATTGCCAATGCCGCGAACAGGGGCAGATAGTGTCGGCGGCTGCGAAAGCCCAGGACGAAGCTGATCGGCAGTGCAACCAGCAACACGGCGGCGGGCAGCCAGATGAGAGGGTCTGACAGCCGATGCAGGTATCGGGCATCCAGTGTCGCAGTCCAGGCCACCAGCACGGTCAACAGCAACACGGTTACGCTGGCCAGCACCTTCGCCTGGCGGGCCGATCGTTGCTGCAGTTCTTCTTCGGTACGCCAGTAAAGCCAGCAGGCGCCCAGCCAGGTGTAGCCCACCACGAGCACCGCACCACAGTAGAGCGGGAACATCGCCAGCCACTCCCAGCCGTCGCCACTGTACTGACCGCCTTGATGGGGCACGCCCTGCACAAGCGTACCCAACACCATCCCCTGCGATCCACCGGCGAGCAGTGACCCCGCTGCCAGCAAGCCATCGACACCCCGCTTGAGCCTGTCGCTGCTCGCGTAGTCACGAAACTCCAACGCCACCGCGCGCAGAATCAACGCGAGAAACATCAGGATAAAAGGCAGGTAAAGCGCCGGCAGCAGGACGGCGTAGGCCAGCGGAAACAGGGCGAACAGGCCGCCGCCGCCCAAGACGAGCCAGGTTTCATTGGCATCCCAGATCGGCAAAATGGTCACCGCCATGGTCCGTCGCTGCCGGCTACAGCGGGTCAGGCCCAGCAGCACGCCAACGCCAAGATCAGTGCCGTCCAGCAAGACGTAGTTCAATACCGAGAACCCGAGGGCTGCCGCGCAAAGCAGGGTCAAGACATCATTGTCCAACATGTCGCATGCCCTCAGGGATCGCCTGTCTCGTCAGCCAGCTCAGGCTGCGGCCCCGGCTCATCCTTGTGCGCAGGGTCACGCAGTATTCGCAGGAGCACCCAGAGGCCAACGCCGAATATCAGCAGGTAGAACCCCAGGATCACCCACGTCGACCCGACCACCTGCTGTCGGGACACCGACGACAGGCTGTCAGCGGTGCGCAGCAAGCCATAGACGGTGAACGGTTGGCGGCCCACCTCCGTCACCACCCAGCCGCTGAGCATCGCGAGAAAACCGGCCGGGGCCATCAGCACACCCCATCGGAGCAGCCAGCGCGCGGCGTATAACCGTTGTCGCCAGCGCAGCACCAGACTGGCGATGCCCTGCCCCAGCATCAACAGGCCCAGGCCGACCATGAGGCGAAAGGCAAAAAACACCACGGGCACCGGTGGGATGTCCTGCGGCGGGAATTCATCCAGAGCGGCGATGCTGCCACTCAGGTCATGCCGCAGGTACAGCGAACCCAGGCGCGGAATCGCCACCTCCAAATGGTTGGCGCCGCTGCGCCATGTATGGAATGGCGAATAAGCGCAGGGGTTCCCCCTCACCCTGGGCCGGACGAGTCCAGGAGGCCTCGACCGCGGCGATCTTCTGTGGCTGAACCTCGAGGCTGTGCCGACCATGCAGGTGACCCGCCACTATTTGCAGGGGTGAAAGCACGACAAGCGCCCACAACGCCATGGAGTATTGAAGGCGTGCTCGCGGGTTGCGGGGCGCCTGTAACAATTGCCAGGCGCTGACCCCGGCCACCAGCGTGGCGGTGCCAAGGAACGCGGCCAACGTCATGTGCACCAGCCGATAAGGGAACGACGGATTGAAGATAATCGCCCACCAGTCTTCGGCCACAAAGCGCCCATCGATGCCCAGGGTGTAACCGGCGGGCGTCTGCATCCAGGAATTGGCGGACAGGATCCAGAATGCACTGATCAGTGCGCCGAGGGCCACTGCGCAGGTGGAGAAGAAATGAATCCTGGGGCCGACCTTCTTCAAACCGAAGAGCATGATGCCAAGAAAACCCGCTTCCAGAAAAAACGCGGCAAGCACTTCGTAGAACATCAAGGGGCCGAGGATGTCACCCGCCCTGGCTGAAAGTCGCGACCAATTGAGTCCGAACTGATACTCCAGTATCAGGCCCGAAGCGGTGCCCACCGCCACGGTCAGGGCAAATACTTTCAGCCAGTAACGATAAACGTCCAGGTAGACCTGTTGCCCACGCCACAGCCACAGCGCTTCGAGCGCCAGCAAAAAGTTGGCCAGCCCGATGGTAAGGGCGGCCAGCACGATATGAAAGCTGATGGTGATGGCGAACTGGGCACGCGCGGCCATCAGCGCCGAGCCAACCGGGTCCATGCTGTCCATGACACCTGTCCGGTGCAGTAGTTGTCGGTGGACTGTGCGCAGTGCCAATGATTCCGAAAGATAGGGGCAAATAAAGCCGGTCGGTTCCCACGACTGAAACCCCGGTGGTGTATCTGGTCGAGACGCTGGCCTCGCCAGACAAGTTGTTCATCTTTTCCATAAGAAAGGGCCTCACGGCCCTTTTTTTGTACTTGAAACTAAACTTGGTTGATCAACCAAGACTCTACTGTCGACTATGGCGCGCGGCGGACATGATCGAGCCAACACCGCGGCCGGAACTGATACAAAAACTGGCTATTGGCACGGAGAGCCTTGCGAAAAACTTATGCGGTAATCGCTTATGTTTATAGGTCCTTCAATATCGCGATCGCACCGGCTAGCCTCTCCCGAGTCACGGGAGAATGCACTTTTGATCATACGAATCGGACTGGTCGCATGGGTATCGCTGCTGGGGTGTGGTCAGGCCCTGGCAGACGGGAACAACTTGCTGATGGCGTGCAAAATGATCGGTCAGAAGATTCCAACTGACGACTACAGTGCTTTTGAAAGCGGGTTGTGCATCGGGCTGGTCCAGGGCGTTCGCCAGACGCTGAGCGCATACGCCGACCTCTTGCCGAAAGAACAACGCATCTGCGTTCCACGGGCAGTGAACAACAAGGAAAGCGTGGGCGTCGTCGTCAAGTATCTGGAGGCCCATCCCAATCAGTTGAACCTGCCGGAAGTGGCACTGGCGATTCAGGCACACCGAGAGGCATTCCCCTGTAAATGACTGATTGACTGAGCCGTGCAAAGTGGCGCTGGATGCCATGCCAAACCCATTTTCGAGGCTCATGATGAAAACCACTGACCCGTCGGGTGACATGTCGGCTACCGCGCCGGTCGAGAAGACGTCAACCCGCACCGGCTGGCGCACCATGCCTGGCGGCATCTGGGCGCTGGGTTTCGTGTCGATGTTGATGGACATCTCCTCGGAGATGATCCATGCCTTGTTGCCGCTCTACATGGTGACGGTGCTGGGTACTTCCGTTCTGGCGGTGGCCTGATCGAGGGCATCGCCGAGGCGACGGCTTCGATCACCAAGGTATTCTCCGGGGCACTCAGTGATCGATTGGGCAAGCGCAAACTGCTCGCGGCGCTGGGTTATGGACTGGGGGCGCTGTCCAAACCGATCTTTCCCCTGGCGGGCTCGCTGGACTGGCTGATCGGTGCGCGCTTTATCGACCGTATCGGCAAAGGCATTCGCGGCGCCCCACGCGATGCGCTGGTCGCCGATATCACGCCACCGGCCATTCGGGGGGCGGCTTTCGGCCTGCGTCAGACGCTGGATACCGTGGGGGCATTCCTGGGGCCGTTGCTGGCGATCGGCTTGATGTGGCTGACCGCGAACCACTTCCAGACGGTGTTCTGGGTGGCCGTCATCCCGGCCTTCCTTGCCGTCGCGGTGCTGCTGGTGTTTGTACATGAGCCCAAGCAAGCGCCAGGGAAACGCGGGGTGCGTGCGCCTTTGAGCCGGCGGGAATTGGCCCGACTGGGCGCCGGCTACTGGTGGGTGGTCGGTGTCGCGGCGGTGTTCACCCTGGCGCGTTTCAGCGAAGCCTTTTTGATCTTGCGCGGTCACGACGTCGGGCTGGCGCCGATGTGGGCGCCAGCGGTGCTGGTGCTGATGGGGGTGGCGTACTCACTGTCAGCCTATCCCGCAGGCGCCCTGTCTGATCGGGTCGGCCGCGTGGCGGTGCTCGGCGCAGGTCTGTTACTGCTGGTCGCTGCCGATCTGACGCTGGCCTTCGCGCCGGGTATCGGTGGTCTGGTCGTTGGCGTCGTGTTATGGGGGCTGCACATGGGCTTTACCCAAGGGATATTCGCCGCCCTGGTTGCCGACCGCGCCCCGGCCGAACTGCGCGGGACGGCTTTCGGCATGTTCAATCTGTTGACCGGGCTGACCTTGCTGCTGGCCAGTGTGATCGCCGGGGCGCTGTGGGATACGGTAGGCTTCCAGGGCACCTTCTTGATGGGGGCAGGCTTTGCTGTTCTGGCTTTATTGGGATTGAGGGTGATCCAGGCGAAAGGGCAGGCTCAATAGTAAAGAGCCGCACACCTGACGCACGAGTGAATACTCTGCATACAAACAAGTCATCCACCGAGCGCGATGATTGCCGTGATCAGGACAGCACCGGTGACTGCCAACGCAACACCGCCTTGCCACGGTTTTGCGCCGGCGTATTTCGCCAGCAACCAACCGGCGATGAACAGCACCGCGAGTCCGACCAGGTTAGAGGCACGTACGGCAAGGTCCGTCCGGTCGAGTAACAGAAACGGCACGACCAATGGGAATGTCGAGAACACCACCAGCAGGAAAACACCCACGGCACCCTTGAAATCATCCCAGCCGAGGCGTGGCGGCAAGGGTATGGATGAATACTCGAGCACGCGGCGACGCAGCGACTCCAGCTCATCCGTACCCACCGCTGCTGCAATACGAGGAGGCAACGCATCGGCAATCAGCGCCTGGCCGGTGGCTGCGTCGGCCGTACCGCGCAGGCTGATCCGTAGCGTACGGTTGCGAGTGCGCTCGATCAGCGTTCGCAGTAGATACATCACGGCATCCGCAAGGCCCCAAGCGAGGTTGCAACCCAGCGCGGCGATCATCATCGTCCGTTCCGCTTCCTGGCCCGCCGTCGCCACGCTCATCGTGCCCGTGAAGGTCATCGCCATGAGCAGGCCAAAGATCACTTCCGTAATGCGCTCGACCGGATCCAGCACGCGTGCCCGCTTTTGCGCTTCTGTGCCTTGCATGCTGTCATCCTCTGTCTAGACCACGCGGCCCCGTCACAACGCAGCCTTGCTCTGATCCTTGAGCTTCTGCGCAGCCTCTTCTTTCGCCGCCTGGGCTTCAATGAGCAATTGGTAGGCAATATAGTACTTGTAGATATTACTGACGTAGGTCACCGTTTCCGCGCCGATCTTCTCGGCGGCAATGTACTCGACGTTGTGGAACCAGACGTTCGGATCGAGTCCGCGGGTAACGGCTTCCTTGCGCAGCCTGGATATTTTGCCCGCCCCTGCGTTGTAAGAAGCAAAGGCGAACAGGGCTTTGTCCAGATTGGTCATGGGCTCCTTGCCGTAATATTGGTCGATCATCCAGCGCATGTACTTGATGCCGGCGTTGATGTTCGGCTCGACCTGAGCAATGTTGCCGACCCCCAGTTCCTTGCCGGTGGCGGGCATGACCTGCATGACGCCAATGGCGCCGACCTTGCTCTTGGCGGCCTGATCCAGTCGGGATTCCTGGTATCCCTGGGCGGCCATCAGTATCCAGTCCACATCGTACTGGTCCCCGTACCGCTGGAAGTACTGCACCAATGCGCTGAACTTCTTGCGTTCCGACTCGGAGACGGCAGCCTTCACATAGTTATCGTTTTTAAAAAATCGCGCCAGGATCATGTTGCCGATGGCGGTACCCTGACCGTGACGCGCAATGAAATCGTCGGTAACCGCCTTAAGCTGCGGGCTGCCCTTGCGCATCGCCCAGGCAATGTCGCCGCCGGAGCGTAAGACGATGTCTTCGTGCACCGTGATAGTCGGGAACACTTTCTTCCAGAAATCCGCTTTGTGCTTGTCCACCACGATCAGCGGAATCATGCCGGCGTTCAGCATCTCGATCAGATCCTCGTCCTCCAAAGCCTCCGGTGCCTCCTTGAGGATGACCGGTGCTTTGTTCTCGTTGGCGAAGCGCTGGTTGAGGGCTGTCAGGCTCTCGTAATAACTGGAGGACTTGCGAACGAAGACCACCTGCCCCGCCAATTCGTCCACGCTGGACACCGCAGGCGAGTCGGCACCGGAGACCACCACTTCGCTGACGTTGCGATACACAGGTAAAGAAAAGTCAACCTGGTGCTTGCGCTCCTCAGTCACGGTCAGGTTGGACGCCGCAATATCGCCTTTGCCGGCAGCCAGCGCCGGCAGCAGTTCATTCCGTGCGACCGGAATCAACACCACCCGCACTTTCAGAGCCTTGTGTTTGAGCCTGTTGTCCTTGGCCAGTTGCTTGTTCAGATCCTCCTCGAATACCCGAAAAAAGTCGTAAGTCGTACCGCGCTGGGCACCTCTGTCGACAAAATAAAAAGTCTTGCTGTAAACCGTCAGCACTCGGATGATTTGTCGATCGATCATCCCGTCGAGATCGCCGGTCCAGGGTTTCATGGCGGTATCGAGCGAGAGGGTGAATTGCTCACGCTGTGGTGCCTGAGGGGACGGTTTTTCCTCGGCTGCGCCATGACCAGCGCCGGTGAAAAGCGCCAGCGCGAGCGCCACAACGGCGCGGATGATCAGCGCTGAGCGTGCAGAAGAACGAACCACAGGGTGTATTGGCAGATCGCGCGCGCCAAACATGGTCGGTGCTCCACACGGAGTTTTCGTCTGAGTGTTTCAAGCGGCTTCATCCCTGAAATCAACAGGGAGATGCAAAGACCGCAAGCACATGGAAAGCTTAGTTCAGACTTGACCTGTCACAACGCAAACCATCGACAACGACGACGCTTTTTCGCCTTGAAACCGGGTGCGCGATTCACGGGTGAGCGCATCAGAATTGATCGGCATCCAGCAGGTACAGACTTTCGCTGCCGGCCTTGACCGAAGCGGTCAACGAGTAGATCCGCGGCAACAGGCGCGCGAAGAAAAAGCGCGCAGTCCCCAGTTTGCTCCGGTAAAAAACCTCCTGATCCTGCCTGGACAGCGCGGTACGTGCCATCAGGGCCCACATATAGGCATAAGCGGTATAGCCGAACACATGCAGGTATTCGACCGAAGCCGCACCGACCTCATTCGGGTCGTCCTTGGCACGTTCCAACAGCTCGACCGTCATCTGCTGCAGGTTGGTGACGGCAGCCGTCAGCGGCTCGACGAACTCTGCCAGTGAAGCCTCGGCACTGTCGGTGAAGGCCTTGATCTCGTCGGCGAAGTGTTTGTAGAACGCCCCGCCGCTGCCGAGCACTTTACGACCCAGCAGGTCGAGTGCCTGGATGCCGTTGGTGCCTTCGTAGATCTGGGTGATGCGGCAATCGCGGATCAGCTGCTCCTGGCCCCACTCGCGGATGTAGCCGTGGCCGCCGAACACCTGCTGGCCATGTACCGTGGTTTCCAGCCCCATGTCGGTGAGGAAGGCTTTGGCCACCGGCGTCAGCAGGACGACCAGTTCTTGCGCGCGTTGGCGGGTGGCGGCGTCTTCGCTGAATTTGGCGGTGTCCAGTTGCAGCGCCACGTAGCTGGAGAAGGCGCGGCCGCCCTCGTTCAAGGCTTTCATGGTCAGCAGCATGCGCCGCACGTCCGGGTGCACGATGATCGGGTCGGCGGCCTTGTCCTTGTGCTGCGCACCGGTCGGCGCACGGCTCTGCAGGCGGTCGCGGGCATATTCGACGGCGTTCTGGTAGGAGCGCTCGCCCAGAGCCAGGCCCTGGATGCCGACGCCCAGGCGTTCGTAGTTCATCATGGTGAACATGGCGGCAAGGCCCTTGTTCGGCGCGTCGACGATCCAGCCGGTGGCGCCGTCGAAGTTCATCACACAGGTGGCCGAGGCCTTGATGCCCATCTTGTGCTCGATCGAACCGCAGGACAGGCTGTTGCGTTCGCCCAGTGAACCGTCGGCATTGACCATTAGCTTGGGTACCAGAAACAGCGAAATGCCTTTCGGGCCAGGCGGCGCATCCGGCAGCCGGGCCAGCACCAGGTGAATGATGTTTTCGGTCAGGTCGTGCTCGCCACCGGTGATGAAGATCTTGGTGCCGCTGACTTTATAGCTGCCATCGGCCTGGGGTTCGGCCTTGGTGCGGATGATCCCCAGATCCGTACCGGCATGGGGTTCGGTCAGGCACATGGAACCGGCCCAGACGCCGGCGTACATGTTCGGCAAATAGGCGGCTTTCAGCGCTTCGCTGGCATGCGCGTTGATCGACAGGCAAGCACCGGCGGTGAGCATCGGGTACAGGCCGAACGACAGGTTGGCCGAATTGAGCATTTCCTCGACCTGGGCGCAAATCACCTTGGGCATGCCCATGCCACCGAACTGCGGGTCACCACCGACACTGGCCCAGCCGCCTTCGGCGTAGGCCTGGTAGGCCTCGGGGAAGCCCGTCGGGGTCTTCACCGCGCCGTTGCGCCAGGTGCAGCCTTCTTCGTCGCCGCTGCGGTTCAGCGCGCGATGGCCTCGGCAATGAGCTTGCCGGCTTCTTCCAGGACGGCGCCGGCGGTGTCTTCGTCCACCACTTCGGCCAGGGCCGGCAATCGGCTCCACAGCCTGGAGACTTCGAACACTTCATTGAGCACGAAGCGCATATCGCGCAGGGGGGCTTTGTAGTCAGACATCGTTGCTTACTCGGAAGTGGTCAGGGCATGTGGCATGTCCTGACGTTGGGATATACCGGTTTTAACCGTTTGCGCCACAGGGGCTTGCGCAACGGAGTGACGCAGCAGGAAGTACGACAGGGCTGGAATCAGGATCAACGCCCCGAGCATGTTCCACAGGAACATGAAGGTCAGCAGGATGCCCATGTCGGCCTGGAACTTGATCGGCGACCAGACCCAGCACACCACACCGGCGGCCAGGGTGATGCCCACCAGCCCTACCACCCGGCCGGTGAACGCGACCGCGTTGCGGTAAGCCTGGGACAACGAAAGACCCTGGCGTTGGTTTTGCAACTGCACGCTGAGCAGGTACAACGCGTAATCCACGCCGATGCCGACACCGAGGGCGATCACCGGCAGAGTCGCCACCTTCACGCCAATGCCCATGACCACCATCAATGCCTCGCAGAGGATCGAGGTCAGCACCAGCGGCAACAGGGCCACCAGCGTGGCGCGCCAGCTGCGGAAGGTGATCAGGCAGAACAACGTCACCGCCGCGTAGACGTACAACAGCATGGTCGGTTGGCCTCGCGCACCACGATGTTGGTCGCCGCCTCGATGCCGGCATTGCCCGCGGCCAGCAGGAACTGCCGGTCCGGGGTGCTGTTGTCCTTGGCGAACTTGTCGGCAATGGCCACCACGGCGTCCAGGGTTTCGGCCTTGTGGTCCTTGAGGTAGGCAATCACCGGCATCAGCGAACAATCGGTGTTAAACAGCTCCGGGGCGTTGACCGAGGCCTGTTGCGCCGCGTAGTTCAGCACGTCCTGGTTGCGCTGGATGCTGTTGAGCTTGGGGTTGCCCTCGTAGGTGCCGGCGGTGATCTGCCGTACCGCATTGACCAGCGATGTTGTGGCTTGCACGCCGGGATACTGCTGCAGCTCCCAGGCCAGGCGGTCGGCCAACACCAGGGTCTGATAGTTCAGGCAACCTTCCGCCGGAGTCTTGATCATCACCGCGAACAGGTCGCTGGACAGTGCGTAGTGGCTGGTGATGTAGGCGTTGTCACGGTTGTAGCGCGAGTCGGCCCGCAACTCCGGTGCGCCACTGTCCAGATCGCCGATCTTCAGTTGCAGGCTGACCATGAAGCCGCCAATGCCCATCAGTACCGCGACCAATACCGCCCCGGTCGCCCACCTGCGGGTGGTGAAGCGATCGAGCATGTCCCACAGTTTGCCAAAGCCTTTGTGCCCTTCGGCACGGGTGTCGATTTTCAGCGCGCGCTCGGCCGCCTTCGCGCCGACGCCGACATAGGACAGCGCCACCGGCATCA
>NZ_MULM01000100.1:0-24355 GCF_002029345.1 Pseudomonas sp. VI4.1 | reverse complement strand
CGAAGGCGATCTCAAGATCACCGCGATATTCAGCGGCCCCTTCGCCGGCAAGCCGGCTCCTACAGGGGATTGTGTCCAGCAGGGACAAAAAAGGCGACCCGAAGGTCGCCTTTGTTCAGCCTGCGTTGATCAGAACTCGTGATCGGCATTGTCCGGGTTCAGGTCGCTGATGCCCAGTTTGCCGGCAGCCGCTTCGATCGAGCCGGTCTGCTTGACCAGGGAGGCGATAGCGTCACGGACGATCTGGTTGCCAGCCGTGTTACCGGCAGCGATCAGTTGGTCGTAGTGCTCACCCTTGTTGGCGTGATCGACGATGACCTGCATCTTCGCTTCGGTCGCCGCCAGGTCGGCCTTGAGTGCGGTGTCGGCAGCCGGGTCGGCCTTGGCCACCAGGGACGACAGGCTGGCGCCGGCCATTTTGGTGCCATCGACGCGGGTGTATTCGCCCAGGTAGACGTTACGGATGCCCTTGGCATCGTAGAACTGCGAATTATGGGTGTTGTCGCTGAAGCAGTCGTGTTCGTCTTCCGGGGAGTTGGCTTCCAGGGAAACCTTCATGCGCTCGCCCGCCAGTTCGCCCAGGGACAGGCTGCCCATGCCGAACAGCATTTTACGCAGGCCGCTTTCAGCCGGTTCCGCTTCCAGGGTGGCGCGGTAGTTGTCGGCCACGTTCGGCTTCCAGTTACCGACCATCTCTTCCAGGTCGCTGACCAGCAGTTGGGTCACGGACTTCAGGTAGGCGCGACGGCGCTCGTTGTGACCGCCGGTTGCGCCGGTGCCTTCCAGGTAGTCGGACGCCGGACGGTTGCCGGCCCCAGGGCCGGTGCCGTTCAGGTCCTGGCCCCACAGCAGGAATTCGATGGCATGGTAACCGGTGGCGACGTTGGCCTCGGAACCGCCCAGCTCGTTCAGGCTGGCGAGTTTTTCCGGGGTGATGTCCTTGACGTCGATCTTGTCTTCGCCGACCTGGACTTCGGTGTTGGCGATGATATTGGCCGTGGCGCCCGGGTTACCCAGTGCGTGTTCGTAGGATTTGTCGACGTAATCGATCAGGCCTTCGTCCAGTGGCCAGGCGTTCACCTGACCTTCCCAGTCGTCGATGATGGTATTGCCGAAGCGGAACACTTCGCTCTGCAGGTAAGGTACGCGAGCAGCGACCCAGGCGGCCTTGGCGGCTTTCAGGGTGTCGGCGTCAGGCTTGGCGAGGAAGGCGTCGACGGCGGTTTGCAGGGTTTTCGCGGTGGATTCGGCATCGCTGTAAACGGCGAAGACGATGTCGGCGTAATGCGCGACAACGGCTTTGGCAGTGGCTTCGTCGACGTTACCCGCAGCAGCCGGCGCAACAGCCGGAGCCGTGGTGGTGGCGGCTGGCGTAGGCG
Organism: Pseudomonas sp. VI4.1; assembly: GCF_002029345.1. Taxonomy (NCBI): domain Bacteria; kingdom Pseudomonadati; phylum Pseudomonadota; class Gammaproteobacteria; order Pseudomonadales; family Pseudomonadaceae; genus Pseudomonas; species Pseudomonas sp. VI4.1. The sequence goes on along the minus strand of NZ_MULM01000100.1, from coordinate 22,976 downwards.
CTTGCGGAGCGGCAGCCTTGTCTTTGCCTTCGCCACAGCCGGCGAGGGAAATAGCGATGGCCAACAGACTGGCGGTAGCCAGAGGCATACGAATCATGGCGAACATCCTGCTTCGAGAGGGGGTGGAATGGCGCAATAAAGGCGCAAAACTGCGACATAATGCAAATCTTTCGCATTATGTGTAAAGGGTTGTACCTGGAAATATTTCTTATTCACACAATCATCGCACCCCTGTAGGAGCGAGCTTGCTCGCGATGGACGTGAACGATGACGCGTGCTGCCTGGAGGAACGCGTCGTCTGTGGGTTTTTCGCGAGCAAGCTCGCTCCTACAGGGAAATCTTGAAACCCGCCGCATTACTGCGCTGCGCCAGCTTGAGATAAGCGCTCAACTCCCGCGCAGGCAAGGGTTTGCTGTAGAGATAGCCCTGACCTTCATGACAACCCTCGGAAATGATATAGGCCTCTTGCTCGGGGGTTTCCACGCCTTCGGCAATCACCTGCATGCCCAGGCTCTTGCCCAGCTGGATGATGGCCCGGACGATGGTCGCATCGTCGTCGTCGTCGAGCAGGTCCTGCACGAAGCTCTTGTCGATCTTGATCTTGTCCAGCGGCAGGCTTTTCAGATAACTCAGTGACGAATAACCGGTGCCAAAGTCGTCGATCGCGATCAGGGCGCCGGAGCGACGCAGGCTCAGCAAGTGCTGGGCGGCCGTGCTGATGTCTTCCATCAGGCCGGTTTCGGTGACTTCCAGCTCCAGGCTGCGCGGCGGCAGGCGGTACATCTGCAGCAGGTTGTTGACCACCCGTGGCAGCTCGGCGTGGTGCAGTTGCACAGTGGACAGGTTGACCGCCATGCGCAGGTCGGCGAACCCCTGGTCATGCCAGTCGCGCAATTGTTTGCAGGACTGATCCAGTACCCATTCACCGATGGCGATGATGGTGCCGTTTTGCTCGGCCAGCGGGATGAACAGGTCCGGCGGTACCAGCCCGTGCTCGGGATGCTGCCAGCGAATCAACGCCTCGACACCCACCACCCGGTGATCGAAGTAGCTGATCTGCGGTTGGTAGACGAGGTAGAACTGGTGACGGGCCAGGGCGTCGCGCAGGTCTTTTTCCAGTTCGCGACGGCGCCGCATCTCGGTGTCGACACTGGCGATATAGAACTGATACCGATTGCGCGAGCGGGTCTTGGCCAGGGTCATGGTCTGCTCGGCCTTTTGCAGCAGCTTCTCGGTGCTGTTGCCGTCTTCGGGGAACAGGGTGATGCCGATGGTGGCGCGCAGGCGGATCTCCTGATGATCGAGGGCGAACGGCGCTTCCAGGTCATCGAGAATGCTTTGGGCCAGCTCCGCCGCTTCATAGGGTTGTTCGATATCGGCCTGGACCAGGGCGAACTGGTCGCCACCCAGGCGGGCGAGGGCGCCGAGACGACCGCTGTGGGCCCGCAGGCGATCGGCCAGCGCCAGCAGCAGTTGGTCGCCGGTCTGGTAGCTGAATTGTTCGTTGATGCTCTTGAAATCATCGAGACCGACGCAGAGCACCGCGACCCGGCGTTGCAATTTGCCGGCGTCGACCAGGATTTTGTCCAGTTGCTGCTGCAATTGCTGACGGTTGGGCAGACCGGTGAGAAAATCGTACTGGGCCATGCGCAGCAGGCTGTTTTCCGCCTCGTGACGCAGATGGGTGTTGCGCTCGATGGACTCGAGCAACTGATTGGCGGTGTTGATCCAGATCCCCAGTTCGTTTTTCTCGTGGCCCTTGAGCTGCGGGATCTTGTGGGCGCTGGGCCGATCCGGATTGATTTCGGTCAGGTGCTCGATGATGCGCGACAGCGGTTTGGTCAGCAGCCAGTGATAGACCAGGTACAGCACCAGCGCCATGGCCAGGGCGCGCAATACGCCTGAGATGAAGATGATCACCGAACTGACGATAAACCCCTGGCCGTAAGTCGCGGTGTCGAGGGTGATGCTCAGGTCGCCGTAATATTCGCTGTAGGGGCCGCGACCCACCAGTTGGGTGGTGAAGGTGCGTTCCTTGCCGAGGATCAGGTCGGTCAGCCAGCGACTGTTGGATTGCTGCAACTCGCGGGACTTTTGCGCGAGCATGGCCTCGTTGGGATGGCCAATGGAGGCCTGGCGCACGGCGGCGTCCTGGAACAGGCCTTCGATGACCTGCATGCCCATTTCCCGGTCCAGGCTGTAGACGGCCTGGGTCGAGGGGTCGCGGAACATGTCGAGGATGCGCTGGGCATCACTGGCCACGGCCTGATGGGTTTTATAAGCATCGAAAACGATCTGCGCGCAGCTCAAGACCACGCCGACGACCAATGCCGACAGGAGCACCACCCGGAGCAACTTCACCGACAAGCTGTTCTTGAGTTCCAGCTTCAAAGAGTCATTCCTTGTTCCATGCGGGTAGCATCAAGTTGCCATGAGTATTGGCAATCCGGTGATGGCAGTCAAAGGGACAATCCGGCACAGGGGGCATTTGCCTGTGGGTTGGCCGAAATGCTGTTTCCGGGAGTAATTTCCCTATCGGTACTGTGTCGGTTGTTGAGTCCTTCAACTTGAGGGGGGATTTTGCCTTATTTTCCTTTTGGTAGATGTTAGACGGCTGTGGCGTTGGGGCAAGGAGGGGAATGCTGGTTTCATTGTGGGAAATTGGCGAGGGGTGCGGTTTTTTGATTCTTGGCGGCCTTCGGGCCGACCAGGTTCTTGGTGGTTGTGTACATATCCGTTGTTGCGGTAACGGCCGCCTATGGTTTCGCTCTTACAGCGAGTCCCTTTTGGCAAACGCCCCAAAAGGAACCAAAAGGTCTCGCCCCGGCGTCCGGCCCCTCGCTAAGGCTCGGCGTTCCTTCGCTCCGGTATTCATCCGGGGACACTGCCCTCCGGTCTGCTTCGCGACGACCTACATGCAGCGTGTTCGACTGCGTCGAACGGCGCTGCGCGCCACTCCCCGGATGAACACCTCCACTCAGCCTCCCGAAGGGGCGGGTGGATCAAGATCAAAGGCTGCAGGCGAGCTAACGCTCGGCCTGATGAGTGGTGAAGGGCATCGGTGTACGCCGATCCATTGTAGGAGCGAGCTTGCTCGCGATGGTCGTGAACGATAACGCTTGTTTACTGGTTAAACGCGGCGCTCTTGAGTCCTTCGCGAGCAAGCTCGCTCCTACAATCGCCTTAACTGACCGGCATTGAAGCTTGCCCGCCGCACTGATTTTGCAGATGTACACGAAACCCTTGTAGGAGCTGGCTTGCCAGCGAAGGCGGCCTGCCAGCCAACCTGATTTTACGAATGTACCCGGTCCCTTGTAGGAGCTGGCTTGCCAGCGAAGGCGGCCTGATAGCCAACCAATCAATTCCTGCTGCCCCGATTGATCATTCCCACGCTTGCGAGCGGGAATGCCGCCAGGGACGCTCCGCGTTCCGCTTTTACCTGTTTAAGTACATACAAAATTGCCAGACTTTTCCCACACAGTTTTCAGGTTGCCCGTCGGAAGCGGACTCCATAGCCTCTAACTGTCGCTGAATACTCAGCGATCGGGTGTGAGAACCCGGCAAATTATGGTCATCCAGTGCCAGTAACCGCATAATCGCCGCCAGCTTATCCGCTGGCCGTCAATGCGTTATGGCGGCTGTGTGCGGGCAGACTTCGGTCTGGCCGGGTGTCCATAACCGGTTTTCTCACCTCGCACATAGCTGCCACCACTTCGCCGTGTGAGAAACGGCAATGGGTGGCACCACGGCAAAAGGATTGTTTTAATGGACAAATTAATTCCCGATCCCCCCTTCGAAACCGCCAGACCCTATCGCCCCAACACCCTCTTTATGATCGTCCCGGACATGGACACAGAATCCCTCCTTGCCCACGCCTGCGAATCATTAGCTTCTGCCAACGTCATCACCAGTGACTTCGCCACCTACCTGACCGGCCCCCAACGCAGCACTGCGCTGGCCATCGCGCAGATCGTCATGCTGGCGGAACTGGCGGTGAACCGTGCGCTGGACAACATCGATCCGCAGTAGTCCGCAGGCTAACCGCATTATCGTTCCTCGCCGGCTTGCCGGCGAAGGCGGCCCGAAAGCCGACCTGGATTTTACGGATTAACCCAGACCCTGTAGGAGCTGGCTTGCCAGCGAAGGCGGTGTCTCTGATCCACCGCGTCGTCTGGTTCGCCAGCAAGCCGGCTCCTACAAGTGGGCACAAAAAAACCCGGCTAAAAAGCCGGGTTTTCTGACTGGCATCGATCTTAAGCGGTGAAGGTTTTGCCTTCGAACTGCTCAGCCACGAACTTCCAGTTGACCAGGTTCCAGAACGCTTCGACGTACTTCGGACGAACGTTGCGGTAGTCGATGTAGTAGGCGTGTTCCCAGACGTCGCAGGTCAGCAGCGGGGTGTCGCCGTTGGTCAGCGGGTTGCCGGCGCCGATGGTGCTGGCCAGGCCCAGGGAGCCGTCAGCTTTTTTCACCAGCCAGCCCCAACCGGAACCGAAGGTGCCGATGGACGTCTTGCTGAATTCTTCCTTGAACTTGTCGAACGAACCGAAGGAAGCGTTGATAGCTTCAGCCAGTGCACCGCTTGGCTGACCGCCGGCGTTTGGCGCCAGGCAGTTCCAGTAGAAGGTGTGGTTCCAGACCTGAGCGGCGTTGTTGAAGATACCGCCCGAGGAAGTCTTGACGATTTCTTCCAGGGTCTTGCCTTCGAACTCGGTGCCTGGCACCAGGTTGTTCAGGTTCACGACATAGGTGTTGTGGTGCTTGTCGTGGTGATATTCCAGGGTTTCCTTGGAAATATGCGGCTGCAGGGCATCGTGTGCGTACGGCAGCGGCGGCAATTCGAAAGCCATGATGATTCTCCTAATCAGGTCAGTTGCGGTGAGCGCAAGGCCGATCACGGGCGGCCAAACTAGCGCCGGGGAGTTTGTACTCTTTGCGGCGCAGGGTTCGGATCATAGCACCGGGGGTGCGGCATAACCACGCAACAACTGTGTGGAATAGAGGTTCCAGAGCCTTTTGGAATAAATCAACCGGCGCTGATTAACTGGAACGCTACGGTGAACATCATCCCGGCCACCAGCAGGTCTAGAATTCGCCAGGTGCTCGGCCGCGCCAGCCACGGTGCCAGCCATGCAGCGCCCAGCGCCAAGGTGAAAAACCACAGCAACGACGCACTTGCCGCCCCCACCACATAAGCGCCGGGTTCCGTTTGCTGGGCACCGAGGGAGCCGATCAGCAGCACGGTATCCAGATAGACATGCGGGTTGAGCAGGGTCACGGCCAGAGCGCTGAGCATGACGGCCCGAAGCGAGCGGACGGTCTGGTTTTCGCCTTGTTGCAGACTCTGTTTCGAGCAGGCCCGACGCAGCGCCAGGCTGCCGTACCACAGCAGAAACGCCGCGCCTCCCCAACGGGCGAAAGCCAGCAGGGTCGGGTTCTGCGCCAGCACCGTCGCCAGGCCAAAGACCCCGGCCGCCACCAGCAACGCATCGCACGTCACGCAGAGCGCGGCCACCGGCAGGTGATGTTCGCGCCGCAGGCTCTGGGCCAGCACAAAGGCGTTCTGGGTGCCGATCGCCATGATCAGCCCAGCGGCCACCAACAGGCCGTTCACATAGCTTTGCCACATAAGGTTTACTCCGCGTTGGCTGCCAGGTCCTGCAGCACCTGCATGGCCCGCTCGGCATCGGCCAGGCCGACGAACAGGTGATCGTGGTAGTAGCCGGCGACCACGTTGCAGCTGATCCCGGCCTGGCCCAATGCGCTGGCGAACGCGGCGGTCAGGCCGACGGCTGCGAGGGCCGAGTGCACGTTCAGGGTGATCCAGGCCGCGAGGTAGTCGAAACTGAAACCGGCCTTTTCGGCGTGGGCGCGTTCGAGAATCACGGTCAGCCCTTCCTGTTCGCGAAAACTGCCGACGATCTCCAGGCCAGCAGGCAGGTTGCCGTCGCGCAGGGTGCAGAACACGTATTCGCCGACGTTGAGTTGCGGGCTCATGCTGCGCAGCAGGGTTGCCAATGATGTTTCGCCAGCCATGTCGATGGTCCTTGTTCAAAGTGCTTGCTGGCAATTCTGCGGTGCATCGTTGTATAAGAAAAACCAATATTGCTGATCGCTCATTAGGAAAACTGATGTTCGACTATAAATTGCTTTCTGCCTTGGCCGCGGTGGTCGAGCAGGCCGGATTCGAACGCGCGGCGCAGGTGCTGGGGTTGTCCCAATCGGCGATCTCCCAGCGCATCAAGTTGTTGGAGGCGCGGGTTGGCCAGCCGGTGTTGGTGCGGGTGACGCCACCGGCGCCGACGGACATTGGCCGGCGGCTGCTCAACCATGTGCAGCAAGTGCGTTTGCTTGAGCGCGATCTGCAGACCCTGGTACCGGCCCTGGACGAAGAAGGGTTGCCGGAACGCCTGCGCATCGCCCTGAATGCTCGACAGCCTGGCCACCTGGTGGGCGGTGGCGGTGGGCGACTTCTGTGCCGAGCATCATCTGTTGCTGGACCTGGTGGTCGAAGACCAGACCGTTGGCCTCAAGCGCATGCGCGCAGGCGAGGTGGCAGCCTGCGTCTGCGCCAGCGAGCGCCCGGTGGCTGGCGCGCGCAGTGTGTTGCTGGGGGCGATGCGTTACCGCGCGCTGGCCAGCCCGGCCTTTATTGCCCGGCATTTTTCCGACGGTGTGCGGGCCGATCAGTTGGCCCGAACCCCGGCGCTGGTATTTGGCCCGGATGACTTCCTGCAGCATCGCTATCTGGCTTCTCTGGGCGTGGACGGCGGTTTCGAACACCATTTATGTCCATCGTCCGAAGGCTTTATCCGCCTCACGGAGGCGGGGCTGGGTTGGGGGCTGGTGCCGGAGCTGCAGGTGCGCGATCAATTGGAACGAGGCGTGCTGCGCGAGCTGTTGCCAGATAAGCCGATCGATGTACCGCTGTACTGGCATCATTGGCGCAATGGCGGTCAGCTGTTGGGCCTGCTCACCGATCAATTGGTGCGCTCATCGACGCAATGGCTGGTGCCGTTGGACTGACGGCCAGCGTCAAGAGCTCACGCACTACGCAAAACGAAATATTCGGAGCAATTCATGAAGATTCTGGTTACCGGCGCCAGCGGTTTCATTGGCGGGCGCTTTGCGCGTTTTGCCTTGGAACAGGGCCTGGACGTGCGGGTCAACGGTCGCCGGGCCGAGAGTGTCGAGCATTTGGTGCGCCGTGGCGCCGAGTTCATTCAGGGCGACCTGAGTGACCCGCAACTGGCGCGTGACCTGTGCCGGGACGTCGAAGCGGTGGTCCATTGCGCTGGCGCTGTCGGGTTGTGGGGACGCTACCAGGACTTCCATCTAGGCAACGTCCAGGTCACCGAAAACGTGGTCGAAGCCTGCCTGAAACAGCGGGTTCGGCGCTTGGTGCACTTGTCGTCGCCTTCGATCTATTTCGATGGCCGCGACCATCTGGGACTGACCGAAGAACAGGTGCCCAAGCGCTTCAAACACCCCTACGCGGCGACCAAGTACCTGGCCGAGCAAAAGGTCTTCGGTGCCCAGGAATTCGGCCTCGAAACCCTGGCCTTGCGCCCGCGCTTTGTGACGGGTGCCGGCGACATGAGCATTTTCCCACGGTTGCTGAACATGCAACGCAAAGGTCGCCTGGCAATCATCGGCAACGGTTTGAACAAGGTGGATTTCACCAGCGTGCAGAACCTGAATGAAGCGTTGCTCAGCAGCCTGCTGGCGACGGGCTCAGCCTTGGGCAAGGCCTACAACATCAGCAACGGCGCGCCGGTGCCGTTGTGGGATGTGGTCAATTACGTGATGCGCAAGATGGACGTGCCACAGGTCACCCGCTACCGTTCCTTCGGGCTGGCCTACACCGTGGCGGCGCTCAACGAAGGGGTGTGCAAACTGTGGCCGGGCCGTCCCGAGCCAACACTGTCGCGACTGGGCATGCAGGTCATGAACAAAAATTTCACCCTGGACATCAGCCGGGCGCGGCACTATCTGGATTACGATCCAAAGGTCAGTCTGTGGACAGCACTGGATGAATTCTGTGGCTGGTGGAAGGCTCAGGACCTCTACTGAAATAGCCGGTAATGAACCGAGTCCGGGGGTTCAGGGTCAATCGGTGCGGCAGTGGGGGTTATACTCGCCGCATCAAGCCATCACCGCGTTCCACAAAGGTTGACTCAATGTCCATGCGTAACGATGCCAACGACGACTTCGACGATGTACCGAGCCTGCGAGCCGACAACCTCGACGACGATGATTTTGTGCCCACCACTCGCACCTCGGTGCGTTCGCGCACGACGCCGGTGGTCAAGGTCAAAGGTCCTAGCACCGGCCCGTTGTGGGCGCTGGTCGGCGCCTTGTTCTTTGCGTTCGCCGGCCTTGCCTGGTGGAGCTTTCAGCAAATCTCGCTGATGGAACAGCAACTGGTGGCGACTCAGGAAAGCTTCGCCCGTATCAGCGAGGACGCGGCGGGGCGCCTGCAGGACATTTCCGGCAAGGTGGTCGCCAGCCAGACCAACGTCAGCAGCGACAGCGAAGCCCTGAAACTGCAGATCAAACAGCTGGAAAGCAAGCTTCAGGATCAGGGCAAGCAGCAGCAAGGTGTCGTCGGCCAGACCTCCGAGCTGGACAAGCGCCTGGCGCAGATGACTGCGCAAACCTCCGAGCTGGATAAGCGACTGGCGCAGTTGACCGCCCAGAACACCGAACATCAGAGCGCCAACACGCAATTGCAGGCGCAGGTCAAAGCGCTGGACAGTGAATTGGCCGCGCTGAAAAGTGCTTCGGCTGACACCAGCAAGTTTGACGCTCAGCTGAAAAGCCTCGGCGCCGACATTGCCGCGCTGAAAAAGCAAGGCAACCCGAGCGCCGCCATCGATCGCCTGGAGCAAGACATGCTTATCCTCAAGAGCCAGCAGGACAATCGTCCGAGCGCGGCCCAAGGCGCCACCACCGCCGAATTCGACGCCTTCCGTGGCCAGGTCACGCGCAACATCAACACCCTGCAGGCGCAGATTCAGACGCTGGCGCAGCAGCTGCGCGCCCGGCAGTAGGAGCGAGGCTTGCCCGCGAACCAGGCGCCGCGGTGTATCTGCTGCACCGTGTCATCGTTCTTCGCCGGCAAGCCTGGCTCCTACAGGCGAACCAGGCGCCGCGGTGTATCTGCTGCACCGCGTCATCGTTCTTCGCCGGCAAGCCTGGCTCCTACAGGCGAACCAGGCTCCATCTACCGAACCTTATCCCCCCGCCCCCGCAACACCCTGTTCGGCATGGCAATCGCCGCGGCCAGCCCCAGCAGCGACACCGCCGAACTGACCATCAGCAAATGCCGGAAAGTCAGCAGCAACTCCGCCCGCAAGGCATTCTGCGCATCCCCCGGTGCAGCGTTCAAACCGTCCAGCAAGACATTCCCCGAACTGCCCTCGGCGACTATTGACGAGCCTGCGAGGTGGGCGAAACCCGAATCCTGCAACAGCGCCAGCAACAGTGCCGACATCAACGCCACACCCACGGCGCCGCCCAGCGAGCGGAACAGGTTGGTGGTGCTGGTGGCCACTCCGATGTCGCGCTGATCCACCGCGTTTTGCGTCCCCACCAACGACGTCGGGAACTGCATGCCGGAGGCGATACCGCAGAGCAACATGAACAGGCTGCTCCACAAAATGGCCTGGGGCGGACTGAATGCCATGCCCAGGATCGAAACCGGCATGAGCAGGGCTCCCGTCAGGATCATCGGTTTGTAACGTCCGGTCACCGAGGTGCGGCGCCCGGCGAAATACGCCCCGATCGGCAAGCCTATGGCCAATGGCAGCAGGTGCAGTGCAGCGCTGTCGGCCCCGGCCCCAGTGACGCTCTGAAAGCGCAGTGGCATCAGCACAATCAGCGAGATCGCCTGGAAACTGGTGAAGAAAATCGTGCACCAGCACAGGATCGCATTGCGGTTGGCGAACAGGTGCATCGGCAGCAACGGCTCCCGCGCCCGACGCTCTTGCCAGACAAACAACCCCAGGACCACGACCGAGCAGGCGAGCAGGCCCATTACTTCGGCACTGCGCCAGGCATGGCCCTGGCCGACCTCGGTGATGCCCAGCAACAAGGCGGTCAAACCGATGATCATCAATAACGTGCCGAAGTAATCGATGATCGGTTTGCGCTGCGGCACCGGCAGCCCCACCAATGTGTGATTGGCCACCAGCCACGCGCCCAGGCCCAGCGGCAGATTGATCAGAAACACCCAGCGCCAGGACAGGTATTCGGTCAGGTAGCCACCGAGCACCGGACCGGCGACGCTGGCCACCGCGTACATACTGCTGAAGTAGCCCTGATAGCGTCCGCGTTCCCGGGGTGGAACGATATCGCCGATGATTGCCTGGCTGACCGAAATCATCCCGCCCGCACCGATGCCCTGAACAATCCGCGCCAGCACCAGCTGCTCCATGTTCTGGGCCAGGCCGCAGAACAGCGAAGCCAGCGTGAACAAGCCCATGCCGAAGAGCATCAATTTGCGGCGGCCGTACAGATCGCCCAATTTGCCGTAGATCGGCACTGCAACGGTCATCGCCACCATGTAGCCGGAAATGACCCAGGCCAACAGGCTGACGTCCTTGAATTGCGCGGAGATGGCCGGCATTGAAACGGCGACGATGGTCTGGTCCAGCGCGCCTAGAAATATGGCCAGCATCAGGGCGATCAACACGCTGCGAATGGCCGGCTTGGGCGTATCAGGCTGGTTGAGGTTGGTCACGGTAGAACCTGCGGGCAGTGATTGACACCCGCCAGGCGCAAGGCGAGCGGGTAAGTGCTCGCCAGTGTAAGTCGGTAGTAGGCTATTCGATAGCCTCATACGGAAGTCCGCGGTCATTTTCTGCGATGGTTGTTCGAGCTGCTGCCGAGTCGACGCAATACTGGAGTGCCGACTCGACGATGTGCTGATAATTTATGGGGCGAGTGCTTGCATTTTTCACTTGCGGGTCCGTCAATTGAAGGTGAAAACTGAGCCCGAACCTGTACATTCTGCCAATCGGTGCGATTATCGCCCGCCACCCCTGAGGCCTGGATTGAAGTGATGAACACGCCTGACCTGCCTTCGATTCCAGTGTTCAAGCTCTACGGTGAAAGCCTGGACTGGCCGACCCCGGACTTGCTGCACTGTGAAACCATTTCCAAGCGCAGCCGCGAACACCAATGGGAAATCAAACCCCACCGTCACGCCGATTTATGCCAGTTGCTCTTCGTATTCAAAGGTCAGGCCGAGCTTGAAATCGAAGGCAAACGTACGCAACTGACTGAACCGGCGATCCAGGTCCTGCCACCGCTGTCAGTGCACGGCTTTCGCTTTTCCGAGGACGTCGAAGGGTTTGTCGTCACCCTCGCCGCACCGCTGGTCGCCCATCTGCAGGCGCAACTGGGCAATGCGGTCAACGCCCTGGCCCAGGCGGAAAGTTATCCGGCGGGCAAGGACGGCGAGTACCTCAACAGCCTGTTTGCCGCGCTGCAGAATGAGTACACCGGCCATCAACCGGCACGCGAGATGCTCATGCATTCACTGGTCAGCGTGATCATGGTGTGGGTGAGCCGTCAGGTGCTTGAGCGCCGCTGCGCCAGCCAGCGTCCGCAGCGAGCCCGGGAATACCTCAACGGTTTTATTCAGTTGGTGGAAGAAACCTACCGCCAGCACGTCAAGGTCGAGGACCTGGCGCATCGCCTGGGGATTTCCGTGTCCCACCTCAACGGCACGTGCCGTGAGCTGGCGGGGCAACCGGCGTTGCAGATCATGCACGAACGTCAATTGCTGGAGGCCAAGCGCTTGCTGACCTACACCAGCATGACCATTTATGAAATGTCCGACGTGTTGGGGTTTTCCGATCCGACCAACTTCACGCGCCTGTTCCGCCGCCGGCTGGGAATCTCGCCCAAGGCGTTTCGCGACCGCTTGAAGGCCGATCAGGGCAACGGGACCTGATCCCCTTCGTCAGCGGAGGGCGTTGAGGGTCGCGTTGTGGGGGATGCAGCGCTCGAAGTTGCAGCTCGCGGCTTCACGGGGCAGTTGGCGCAACTGCTCGACGCGCCAGGCCGCCGTGCCGTACAGCGCAAGCGTGGCTGCGCAGGTAATGAAAATGGCGAGGTACCTTCTTGTTCTGATGTTCATGGCGCTGACCTCTGAACGAATACCCTTGGGTATTACTTTCAGCATAGGTCAGTGCCAGTGAGTTGCCACCAAAGCGGCATTTGCATGTAACCCGGTATTCAGCACGCTGATGTCCCCTTGTGGGAGCGGGCTTGCTCGCGAAAGCGGTCGATCATTCAACAATGATGGCGACTGACCCACCGCTTTCGCGGGCAAGCCCGCTCCCACAATTTGATCTGGTTACAGGCCGATATCCCACGTAGGCTCTTCCGGAAATCTGAGGACCAGAAAATCCAGCATGCTGCGCAGTGTCGCCGGCATGTGTTTGCGTGAGGTGTACACCGCGTAAACATTCATCTGCCGGGGTTCGGCGTGGGGCAGCAGGCGGATCAGTTCGCCGCTGTGAATATGCACGCCGGCCTGATAACTGGGGAGCATCGCCACCCCGGCACCGGCCATCGCCGCGCGCAACAGGGTACTGGCTTCGTTGGCGCTGATGTTGCCCTGTACCGGCACTGAAACCTGCTCACCGTCCTCCTCGAAATGCCAGAGGCTTTTGCCAAAGTAGGAGTGCGTCAGGCAATTGTGCTGGCTCAGATCCTCGACCCGCAGCGGCGTCGGGTATTCGAGCAGATAAGCGGGGGAGGCGCAGATCACCGAGCGGCAGACCGTCAGGCGCCGCGCGATCAGGTTCGGGTCCAGGTCGTTGCTGGTGCGAATCGCCAAATCAATGCGCTCATCCACCAGGTTCACCGTGCGGTCGAGCATCTGCATGTCGATGCTGACGCCGGGGTAACGTTTGACGTAAGCGGCCATGGCATCCGCCAGTTGTGCCTGACCAAATGAAGTGCTGACGCTGATCCGCAGCAGGCCGCGCGGTGCATCGTCCGGTTCGCTGACGGCGGCTTGCATGTCCGTGGACAGGTCGAGCATTTGCCGACAACGGGGCAGGATTTCACTGCCGGCGGCGGTCAGGCTCAACTTGCGCGTGGTGCGGTGCATCAGGCGTGCGCCGACCCAATCCTCCAGCTGCGCCAGATAGCGCGAAACCACCGGCCGTGACAGGTCCAGGTGATCGGCGGCGGCTGACTGGCTGCCGAGGTCGACCACCGTGACGAAGACCCGCATTGCTTGTAGACGATCCATGATTTGCCCGCTTTCAGAAACAAACTATGTTCCAGCATCGCATTTTTTGTACTGAGTCATGCAACTAAGCTCTGTCCCCTGTAGGCGCTGCGACGCCATCCAATAACGGAGCAACAGATGATCGGTTTCACCTCTCTCAAGCGCATTTTGCTGGCCACCGCCACCCTCGGATTCGCCGCCCACGCTGCGGCAGCGTCGACCCTGACCCTGGACGTTTACAACCCCGGCGACAAGGCGATCTTCCCGGTGACCTCGGTGTTGGTCAGCGGCGAGAAAGACGCGATTTTGGTGGATGCCCAATTTGGCAAATCCCAGGCCGAGCAAGTGGTCGAAAAGATCCGCGCCAGCGGCAAGCAACTGACCACCATCTACATCAGCCACGGTGACCCGGATTACTACTTCGGCCTCGACACCCTGACCGCCGCATTCCCCAACGCCAAAGTGCTCGCCTCGCAGCCGACCGTGGACCACATCCAGAAAACCGTAGACGGCAAGCTGGCGTTCTGGGGGCCGAAAATGGGCGCCGACGTACCGGCCAAAACCATCGTGCCGCAGGTACTCAAAGGCGACAGCCTGATGCTCGAAGGGCAGAAATTGCAGGTGGTGGGGCTTGAGGGCAAGCAGCCGGATCGCACTTTTGTCTGGATTCCGTCGATCAAGGCTGTGGTCGGTGGCGTGGTCGTCGCGCAAAACATCCACGTGTGGATGGCCGACACCCAGACGCCGCAGTCCCACGCCGATTGGCTGACCACGCTGCACGCCATCGAAACCCTGAAGCCGAAAACCATCGTGCCGGGTCATTACCTCGGTGAAAGCGTCCGCTCCCTGGCCGCCGTGAAGTTCACCGCCGATTACATCAAGGCCTTCGACGAAGAAACCGCCAAGGCAAAGGATGCTGCCGAGCTGATCGGCGCGATGAAAAAACGCTACCCGAAGCTGGGTGAAGAAAGCTCGCTTGAACTGAGCGCCAAAGTCGCCAAGGGCGAGATGAAGTGGTAACCCGCCGTACCTGATCGTTCCCACGCAGAACGTGGGAACGATCAGGTACCCGGCATCACCGCGCCTGAGCCTGTTCCACTAACCACCCCATCAACTCACGCAACTTCGGCGAAGGCCCGGGTTTTTCCGGGAAAACCAGGTAATACGCCAACCCCGTCTTGACCTTCAATTCAAACGGCATGACCAGCCGCCCGGCACTCAAGTCATCGCCAATCAACGACCAATCCCCGATCGCCACGCCTGTCCCCTGGGACGCCATCGACATCGCCAGGTCCAGCGTTTCGAAATGCTGACCCTTGCCGACATTGCTCAAGCGAACATCCGCAGTGGCCAGCCAGGCTTTCCAATCCCGTTCATCCCGGGTCGGGTGCAGCAGCATGTGCTGCTCCAGATCCTCCGGCGTCATCAGCGGCACCGGACCTTCGAGCAACGGCTTGGAGCAGACCGGCGTCAGTTGTTCGTCAAACAGCCGATGGGACGCCAGTGAGGTGTCCGGTGGCACGCCGTACACCACGGCCGCATCGAACTGTTCGCGATGAAAATCCACCCCATGCTTGACCGTGGTGGTCAGTTCTACCGGCACATCCGGACGTTCCCGTTGCCACTGCAACAACCGCGGCAACAACCAGCGCATGACACAGGTAGGGGCCTTGAGTTGCAAGGTTTCGCGCTTCTCTCCGATCTGCTCCACCGCCTCGTCGATCAAGCCGAAAATCTGCTGGACCCGTGGCAGCCACTCCCGTCCTTCGGCCGTGAGATCGAGGCCCCTGGCCTGGCGAACGAACAGTTCATATCCCAGATGATCTTCCAGCCCGGCGATCTGCCGACTCACCGCGCCTTGGGTGATGTACAGATGCTCGGCGGCCCGGGTGAAGTTGCAGCACTGCGCGGTGATCAGGAAAGTGTGCAGCGCCGGCAGGGGAGGCAATCGTTTCATTGGGATCCAAGGTATGACGTGAGGTCATGGCTAGTATGACTTTTTATCCATTGTTGCGGCTAGGTGTCGCCCGTTCCAATGAGGCCATCCCTGGACCTGCCGACTCATCATAAACACTGCGCAGGCCCGGCGTCTCAAACGAACAAGAAGGGCAATGACATGGCGACGTGCGGCGAAGTATTGGTCAAGTTACTCGAAGATTATGGGGTGGAGCAGGTGTTCGGCATTCCCGGGGTTCACACCGTGGAGCTGTACCGCGGGCTGGCCCGTTCGAGCATCAACCACGTCACTCCGCGCCACGAACAGGGCGCCGGTTTCATGGCCGACGGCTATGCGCGCACCAGCGGCAAGCCGGGCGTGTGCTTTATCATCACCGGCCCGGGCATGACCAACATCACCACCGCCATGGGCCAGGCCTATGCCGACTCGATCCCGATGCTGGTGATCTCCAGCGTGCAGACCCGCAATCAGTTGGGCGGCGGTCGCGGCAAGCTGCACGAGCTGCCGAACCAGAGCGCCCTGGTCGGCGGGGTGGCGGCGTTTTCCCACACCCTGATGTCCGCATCCGAGTTGCCGGGTGTGCTGGCCCGTGCCTTTGCCCTGTTCCAGGCCGGTCGTCCGCGTCCGGTGCACATCGAAATCCCGTTGGATGTGCTGGTCGAAGAGGCCGATGACCTGCTCGCCAGCCTGCCAGTGAACATCGACCGCGCCGGTGCCTCGCCGAGCGCGATCAACCGCATGACCGAGTTGCTCGCCGGCGCCAGGCGTCCACTGATCCTCGCCGGTGGCGGCGCCATCGATGCGGCTGCCGAACTGACTGAACTGGCCGAACTGCTGGATGCGCCGGTGGCCCTGACCATCAATGCCAAAGGCATGCTCGAATCCAGGCATCCGTTGCTGATCGGTTCGACCCAGAGTCTGGTTGCCACTCGCGCGTTGGTCGCCGAGGCCGACGTGGTATTGGCGATCGGCACCGAACTGGCCGAGACCGACTACGACGTGACCTTCGCCGGTGGTTTCGAGATTCCTGGCAAGTTGCTGCGGGTGGACATCGATCCGGACCAGACCGTGCGCAACTATCCGCCGCACGTGGCGCTGGTGTCCGACTCGCGCAATGCGGCCCACGCCTTGCTGGGCGCGTTGTCCCACAAGTCGCTGGCCGAACGCCGCAACGATTGGGGCCAGGTGCGTGCTGCACGTTTGCGCGAAGAACTCGCCGCCACCTGGGACGCACCGACCCTGGCGCAGACGCGATTCCTGGAGACCGTCTTGCACGAGTTGCCAGACGCGGTTTTCGTCGGCGACTCGACCCAACCGGTGTACACCGGCAACCTGACGTTCAACCCGGAACGTCCGCGTCGCTGGTTCAACTCATCCACCGGCTACGGCACCCTCGGCTATGCGTTGCCGGCAGCGATTGGCGCCTGGCTCGGCGGCAGTGCTGAAAACGGTACCCGGCCTCCGGTGGTGTGCCTGATCGGCGACGGTGGCTTGCAATTCACCTTGCCGGAACTGGCCAGCGCCGTTGAAGCACGCACCCCGGTGATTGTCCTGCTGTGGAATAACCAGGGCTACGAAGAGATCAAGAAATACATGGTCAACCGCGCCATCGAGCCGGTCGGCGTGGACATCTATACCCCGGACTTCATCGGCGTGGCCAAGGCGCTGGGGTGTGCCGCCGAAGCCGTCAACGGTGTCGAGCAACTGCGCAGCGCGTTGCGCGCCGCCGCCGATCGCCAAGGCCCGACGCTGATCGAAATCGACCAGACCCAGTGGATGCAGGCGGTGTCGAAATGAGTTTTCCTACGACCCTCGATGGCCTGTACATCGATGGCCAATGGTCCGCCGGCCACGAACATCTGCGGGTAATCAACCCCGCGACCGAAGCCTTGTTGACCACCGTCAACGGCGGTGATGAACGCGCCGTCGATCACGCCGTCAGCGCGGCGACCGAAGCCTTCGAGGGCTGGTCGACCACCACCGGCGCCGAGCGTGGCGCGATTTTGCGCAACATCGCCGCGGGCGTGCAGGCCGGTCGCGAGCAGTTGATGCACTTGCAGTCGAGCAACAACGGCAAGCCGCTGTTCGAAGCGGCTATCGACGTCGATGACGTGATCGCCACGTTCGAGTATTACGCCGGGCTGGCCGAAGGCCTCGACGCGAAACAGGACAGCGCAGTCGAGTTACCGACCGACGATTTCAGCGCCCGCCTGCGCCGCGAACCCTGCGGAGTGGTCGGCCTGATCGTGCCGTGGAATTTCCCGATGGTCACCACCGCCTGGAAACTCGCTCCGGCGTTGGCCGCCGGTTGCTGCGTGGTGCTCAAGCCTTCCGAAGTGACACCGCTGCCGGAGCTGGAACTGGCAGCGATCATCGCCGGGGCGGGTCTGCCCAAGGGCGTGTTCAACCTGGTCTGCGGCACAGGCCTGGCGGTCGGTGCGCCGCTGTCAGCCGATGCGCGCATTGCCAAAATTTCCTTCACCGGCAGCAACGCAGTCGGCGTGCAAGTGATGCAACGGGCAGCGGAAACGGTGAAGGGCGTGAGCCTGGAACTGGGTGGCAAATCCTCGCTGCTGGTGCTCAAGGACGCCGACATCGAACTGGCCGTGGAAGTGGCCTGTGGCGGCGGTTTTTTCAACGCCGGGCAGATGTGTTCCGCCACCAGCCGTGTGCTGGTCGCCGATGAACTGGCCGATGAGTTTCTGGCGAAACTGAAAACCCGCGCCGAGACCATTCGCGTGGCCGACCCGTTCGACCCGAACGTGGAAATGGGCGCACTGGTCAATCAGGCGCAATACCAGCGTGTGCTCGGCCACATCGATCGCGGTTTGAGTGCCGGCGCCCAACTGATTTGCGGCGGCAATCGTCCGGCAGACCTGCCACGCGGCTATTTTTTGCAGCCGACGATTTTCACCGATGTGCCCCTGGACAGTGCGCTGTGGTGTGAAGAGATTTTCGGCCCGGTGATCTGCGTGCGCAGTTTCGCCAGCGAAGCCGAGGCGATTGCCTTGGCCAACGACAGCCAATTCGGCCTGGTGGCCAGCGTGGTCACTCGCGACGCCGAGGCTGCGGATCGGGTCGCCAATGCCCTGCAGGCGGGGCTGGTGTGGATCAACGCGCCGCAAGTGATCTTCCCGCAGACCGCCTGGGGTGGCTACAAGCAGAGCAGCATTGGCCGTGAATTGGGCCCGTGGGGCTTGCAGGCCTTTCAGGAAATCAAACACGTGATTCGGGCGCTCTGAGGGCCCCTCCCTGTAGGAGCGAGCTTGCTCGCGAAGGACGAAAGGGCGCCGCGTTTATCCAGTCAGCCCCCGTTATCGTTAACGTCCATCGCGAGCAAGCTCGCTCCTACAGGGAGGCATGCACTGGCGTCATGGCTTCAATGAGTTTTTATCGATAGTCAGCTGTTTTGCACGACCTCAGGATGAAGCTGTCGGCGCCGCCCTTGCCCTTTGAAACCGGGGCTTTACGCAGGTTCGACCGCGCGGATGCAAGGGTTGCGACCCACCTCATACTTACAAAAACAAAGGGAGTCCTTCATGGGCGAGCATGATCTGAACCGACGTCAATTCATCAAAACCGTGGGTGTGGCGTCCGTAGCCGCAGCGGCCATGAGCCTGCCCTTCGTCCGGGCCAATGCCAGCGACACGCGCTTCCAGGGCAAGACCCTGCGCCTGCTGACCTGGTCTGACGACACCGGCCTGGCCGCACTGCGCAATATCGCAGCCACCTTCGAGGACAAGTACGGTTGCAAAGTCATCGCCGACCGCACCGGCAGCACCTCGGAAATGGTCGCCAAACTCAAGGCCGCCGGTGATCGTCCGCAGTACGATGTCATTACCCTGGCCGGCGTCGGCGCCGAAGGCCTGGCCGCCGCCGGGCTGCTGGAAAAACCCGACCTCAACCGCATTCCCAACCTGGTCGACGTGCCGGAGAAATACCGCACCGGCGCCAGTGGCCACGGCATTGGTTACCTGCTGTGGTGCAACAGTCTGGTCTACAGCACCCGCACCGTGAAAGAAGCGCCGGACAGCTACGCCGCGATGTGGGACGCCGACCTGGCACCGAACATCTTCCTGCCGCCGCCGAACTGGACCGAGGCGATGGACCTGATCATCATCGCCGCCAAACTGGCCGGTGGTGACGAGCACAACATCGAACCTGGCTTCAAGAAACTCGCCGAACTCAAGGATCGCGTGGTGACCCTGGGGGAAAACCCGAACCAGATCGCCGAGCTGTTCCGCACTGGTTCCCTGGACATGGGCGGCTTGTACGCACCGGCGTTTTTCCCGAAACAGATCCGCGATCCGGCCTACGGTCTGGGCGCCACCTTCGGCATGAAGGAAGGCTTCTATACCGACCTGATGCTGTCGGTGATGCCGAAGAATCGTCCAGGCGATACCGACCTGGTCTACGCCTTCATCAACCACTCCCTGGACCCGCTGGTGCAGGGCAAGATGGCCGAAGACATCTACAACGGTCCGGTCAACGCCAAGGCGATCATCTCCGCCGAAGCGCGCAAGAGCCCGTACATCCTCACGCCGGAGCAGATTGCCGAGAAGGCGATCATGCACGACAACGCCTTCCTGGCCTCCGTGCATGACCAATGGATTCGTCGCTACACGGAAATCTTTTCTTCCTGATCGAGTGGCGAACACAAGCCCGTAAAGCACCACAAATCCAATGTGGGAGCGGGCTTGCTCGCGAAAGGCGGTGGGACATTCAACATTGATGTCGACTGACACGGCCTCTTCGCGAGCAAGCCCGCTCTCACATTAGAAATGTTGTGGTTTTGAGGGCTGTGTTTGCCAGCTGCTTTCCATTGACGAGACCACTGCTATGGAACACCAACCTCTGACTCACCCGGTAAGCGTGGCCCCCGCGCGCGTCAACCGGGGCGTTTCGCCGACGACCCGCGCCTGGATTTTCCTCTCGCCGTCGATGCTGTTTCTGGGCGTGCTGATTGCCGCCAGCCTCCTGGTGTTGCGCATGAGCGTGGGCACCAAAGGCGCGGAATGGACCGGGTTCAGCCTGGCCAGTTACGCCCAGCTGCTGGAACCCTATTACCTCAAATCCTTGCTGCTGACCCTGCGCCTGGCCCTGATCAGCGCGGTGATCGCGGTGGTGCTGGCGATCCCGGTGGCCTACACCATGTCACGGCTGACCTCGCCCTTTGTGCGACGGATCTTCCTCGCGGCGGTGCTGTTGCCGTTGCTGGTCAACCTGTTGCTGCAAAGTTACGGCTGGCTGGTGATCCTGGGGCCTGGCGGCATGCTCAACCAGGCGCTGATGGGCCTGGGCCTGATCAAGCGTCCGATCATGCTGCTGTACAACCAGAACGGCGTACTGATGGGCCTGGTGCAGACGGCCTTCCCGCTGGCGGTGCTGCCGATTGCCAGCGCCATGCGCGGGGTCGCCCGTACCTACGAAGAAGCTGCCGCCACCCTGGGCGCCAGTCGCTTGCAAGTGTTCCGCCAGGTGGTGCTGCCGATGAGCATGCCGGGAATCATCACCGGTGCGACGTTGGTGTTCGCCTACAACGCCAGCAGTTTCGTGGTGCCATTGCTGCTCGGTGGCCGACGCGTGCCGATGCTGGCGGTGATGGTGCATGACCAGATCGCCCCGCTGATGAACTGGCCTGCCGCGTCCGCTGCCGGTGTGGTGTTGATTGTCACTACGCTCGCGATCATGACCTTGTCCGAATACATCACCGGCCGTCGTCGGCGCATGCTGGAGGCTTCCCAATGAGTACCCTGACCAAGAAGCGTTATGGGCTGCTGCCCGGCGAGACCGGCAAGTTTGCCGGCATCCTGTCGGGCTTCATCCTGCTGCTGGCGGTGTTGCCGATCCTGACGATGATCGTGATGTCGTTCAGCGGAGCGTCGAACCTCGACTTCCCGCCGAGCAGCTACAGCCTGCAATGGTACAAGGCCGCCTGGCACACCTTTGTCTCGCCGGACTCCAGCGATGTGCTGAGCCTGGGCAAGGCCATGACCACCAGCCTGATGGTCGCTTGCCTGACCATGGTCTTCGCTACGATTGTCGCGGTTCCGGCGGCTTACGCGCTGACCCGTTGCGAGTTCCGTGGCAAGGCCGTGGCGCTGCAGTTGATGTCGTTGCCCCTGGTATTCCCCATGGTGGTATTGGGGCTGGCGTTGCTGTTGGTATTCGACAGCCTGCCGTTCCAGATGACGACTTCGCGTCTGGTGATTGCCCACGTGATTCTGGCATTGCCGTTCGTGGTGAAGAACTGCACCGCCGCGATGCTCTCCATCGGCAGCGAAGTCGAGGAGGCCGCGCAGATGCTTGGCGCCTCACCGCTGCGGGCAATTGTCGATGTGGTGGTGCCGTTGATGAAGTCGGGGATCCTGGCGGGGATGCTGCTGGCGTTCATCGTCTCGTTCAACGAATTCACCGTGACCTATTTCCTCTACACCATCGACGTCATGACCGTGCCGATCTGGATGTACAGCCGCACCGTGTCTTCGCTCGACCCTACCGTTTTCTCGTTTGCCGTGCTGATCGTGCTGATCGACTTCGTCCTGATCTGGGCGTTGGAGAAGCTGGTCGGTGAAGGTGGCGTTTCGTTCTGATTTCTTGAGGTGATTCATATGTCTGGTCTGATTCTGGAAAACGTCGAGAAACATTACGGCTCGGCCTGCGCGGTAAAAGATGTGAACCTGCATTTGCCGGAAGGCAAGCTGGTGTGTTTCCTCGGCCCTTCGGGCTGCGGCAAAACCACTTTGCTGCGGATGATCGCCGGGCTCGAAACCCTCAGCGGCGGCGAGATTCGCCTGGACGGTGAAGACATCGGTCACACCCCGGCGCACCAGCGCAATTTCGGCATGGTGTTTCAATCCCTGGCGCTATTTCCGCACATGACCGTGGGGGAGAACATCGCTTACCCACTGAAGCTGCGCGGGGTCAGCAAGGCTGATCAGCAGGCGCGGGTAGTGGAGTTGCTTGAGCTGATTCAATTGCAGGAAATGATTGATCGCCCGGTGGCCAAACTTTCCGGTGGTCAGCGTCAGCGCGTGGCGATTGCCCGGGCGATTGCCAACCACCCGAAAATCCTCCTGCTCGACGAACCGTTGTCGGCGCTGGATGCCAAGCTGCGCGAATCCATGCAGGTGGAAATCCGCCAGCTGCAACAGCGCCTGAACATCACCACCATCATGGTGACCCACGATCAGCGCGAAGCCATGACCATGGCGGATATCGTCGTTGTGCTGGGTGAACATCGCGTGCAGCAAGTGGGGACGCCGATCGAGATCTACCGTCATCCGGCCAATGAGTTCGTCGCGGACTTTATCGGCTCGGGCAACATCTTCCCGGCCACCGCGCTGGGCAATGGCAGGGTGAGCTTGCCGGGTGGCGATGCGCTGCAAGTGCCGATCTGCAGCAGCATCGTGGTGGGGGAGAAGGTCAGGATGCTGATCCGCCCTGAAGACCTGCAACTGTCGCAGCCACAGGCAACAGCGGGCAATCGGTTGCTCGGCAAGGTGACGTTCGTGCGTGATATCGGCGCGACGATTGAAACCACCGTGGAGTGTTCCGGCGTGTCGTTTACGGCGTTGAGCACGCCGTGTCAGGGGTTTGGGTTGAGCATTGGCAATCCGGTGTCGGTGACCTTGCCGGCTGAGGCGTGTCGCGTTCTCAGCGCCTGATTTCAGTTTTAGAAATGGGTTGTCTTTGCTGGCCTCTTCGCTGGCAAGCCAGCTCCTACAGGGGATTTGTGGTGAGCCCGGATCCCCTGTAGGAGCTGGC